>DAIMKE010000001.1:0-25549 GCA_036721875.1 Bradyrhizobium sp.
CGAACCCTGCGCCGACTGCTGATCATCGGCGCGAGCGCTGCCGTGCGCTGGGCAATGCGCAAAGGCTCGACCAGGTCGCATCGGCAGGAGAGGCTGGGTTCGATCGAGCGCCTGTACTTGGCTCTTCTCATCGACGCACAGCACGATCGCGCGTTCCGGCGGCGAGAGCTAGAGGCCGACGATGTCCCGCACCTTCTCGACAAACAGCGGGTCTGACAACAGCTTGAATGTCTCCGAACGTTGCGGTTGCAGCCCGAATGCGCTCCAGATGCGATGGATCGTCGACGGCGCATACCCCGTCGCCTTCGCCATCGTCAGAAAGCTCCAATGGGTTGCACCTTTGGGTCGCGTCTCTAGCGTTTTGCGGATCGTCGCGGCGATGTCGTCGTCGCCGATCTGGCGTGGGGCGCCCGGGCGCGGCTCGTCGTTCAGGCTGTCCATGCGGCTGCCGGCAAAGCAGTTGCGCCACGTACCGGCTGTATGTATGCAAACCTGCAGCTTCGCCGCAATCTCCTTGTTGTTCAGCCCATCCGCAGCAGCCAAGACAATACGCGCCCGCTCCGCAATGGCTTGAGGAGCTCCATGTCGGCGCGTCAATGCCAACAACTCGCGCTTCTCACCGTCATCCAGCACGTAACCGCTCGGCCCTTCGCCATTCTCGCCTCCGCTTGAAGCCAACGAGAATGTAACTGATTTGCCGATCACAACACTAGGTTTACAGCGTCGCCGCGACCAAAGAGCCGGGAATGTTCCCGGCGGCGTTCCGCGGCCAGGACGCCACGATCGGCGTCTATTTCGAAGCGTCTGCCGTCACCACCGTCCTCGCCCTGCTCGGTCATGTCTTGGAGTCGCGCACACGAGGCCGCGTCCGACGCGACCAAAACTCTTCGGATTCTGGTGCCGAAGAGAGCGCGCTAGCGGATCGAATCTAACAGTTGGTGCCCTGGTTGACGGCGGCGATAATTTTGTCTGGATCTGCGGTCCAAGTGAAGGGGCTTGGGATCATTGTGGGTTTTGGTCGAGGAAGCGGTTGATGGCAGCCTTGAGCTCACGGACCGACCGGAAGACGCCGCGTTTGAGGCGCCGTTTGGAGAGTTTGACGAAGAAGCCTTCGACGCATTAGCCACGGTGACTAGGCTTGTACGCCAAGTTAGGCGCTATGGACTCGGTCGCGACCTGACGTTGCAGGTCACAAGGTGTCATCAGCGTTCGCCGACTGAATTTGCAATGCCCCTTGGCAACAATTGAGGATCCTTGCGGACAACGCCGAGGCCATGAAAACCCGAGAGTTTGTTCGAGACCGGCCGTCGAACGATACGTCGGAATTATGAGCCGAGGCGCGGGATCTGAACCCGGAGAAACGTGCTAGGGTTGTCCGTTCAATCGGCTGATTCGGCGGTCACCCATGGGCGAAACCACGATCATTCATCTGTCGCGACTGATCGCGCTGGAACGCGGGTTGAATAACGTTGCCAACAACGTCGCCAACGCGGACACGACTGGCTTTCGCGCCCGCCAGCTTTCCTTTCAGGAACACAAGCCCGACTTGGGGTCGGTGGATGCGCTGAAGCGCACGTTACTGGCGGCAAAGCCAGTCGTTCTTGGCGACCCAGCCGCCGGTGGCGGAGCAGGTGTCTACACCGCAGGCTTGATGGAGCGCTTGGGGCTTGCGGCGGACATAAAGGCGAGGACCAGGCTGGTGAAATCCGGCACCGAGGTTGCTGAGGCGGTGGCGAAGGGTGAGGCAGAAATCGGAATCGGGGTGGCGAGCGATGCGGCAATCGTTCCGGGTCTCGACGCTTTCCCGCTGCCACCAGAAGCCCAGAGCTATTCCGTTTACGTGGCGGGGATCAGCTCGGGCAGTAAGCAGGTCGAGACGGCGAAGGCGCTGATCGTGTTCCTAACCTCACCTTGTACCTTGATTGTTTGGCATTCGGGGTTGGGGTTCTCGGTACATTCAAGACGCTTATTTCGCGCCGTTGACCATTGCTGAACAGCTCGAACATGATAGCCTCACTGGCCGGGGCATGTTGATCAAACCGCGAGGAGCGATGCAATGTGCGCAGGTGACGACAACAGGTGACGACAAGACGTGTCCGGAATTTGATCTGCACCATTCAAAATTCAAGGAAAGGCTTGATCGGGAGCGACGGTCGTTCCTGAAGTCGAGCTTCGCCGCGGCCGGGCGGCGCAGCGGCGCTCAGCGCCGGCGGTATTTCGCTGGTGACGCCGGAGATGGCGGCCGCCGCCGAGAGGCATCAGCCGGCCAAGCGCGGCTATCATCATTTGCCCGCAAACGCCGACACGGTGCATTGGGGTTACTTCAGCAAAAAACTGAAGCCGCAGGTCGAGATCGATTCAGGTGACTTCATCAGCATCGAGGCGTTGACCCACCATGCCAATGACGACGCCGAGCGCATGGTCAAGGGCGATCTCGGTGCCGAGAGCATATTCCTGTGGACCAAGGAGAAGAAGGGTGTCGACCGGCGGGGCGCGGGGCCGATGGATGCTTCGCTGTTCGGTCGCGGTGCCGGCGAAGGCCTAGGCGTCCATATCCTCACTGGACCGGTCTACGTCCGTGGCGCCGAGCAGGGTGATGTGATTGAGCTGCGGATCATCGATGTCGCGCCTCGGCCCTGCGCCAATCCAAAATATCCCGGCAAGGCGTTCGGCAGCAACGCGGCGGCATGGTGGGGCTTCCACTACAAGGATCTGCTTACAGATCCCAAGCCTCGCGAAGTTATTACCATCTACGAGGTAGATGCCAGTGGAGGACGTAACTGGGCGAAAGCGGCATACAATTTCAGATTGACGCCGCAGACGGATCCATCTGGGGTGGTGCATAAGACGATCGACTATCCGGGCGTCCCGATCGACCACGGCACTATTCAGGAAAACCATGGCATCCTGAAGAACGTCCGTATCCCGATACGGCCGCATTTCGGTGTGATCGGGCTGGCACCCAAAGAGGCTGACATGGTCGATTCGATTCCGCCGAGCTACACCGGCGGCAACATCGACAATTGGCGGATCGGCAAAGGCGCGACGATGTATTATCCAGTCGCGGTTGAGGGCGGCCTGCTGTCCGTTGGCGACTCGCATGCCTCGCAAGGCGATTCCGAGTTGTGCGGTACAGCGATCGAATGCTCGCTGAATGGCACCTTCCAGATCATTCTTCACAAAAAGGCCGATCTGGCCGCCACTGCGCTCGAAGCTCTTGATTATCCGATGCTAGAGACTCAAAACGAGTGGCTGGTGCACGGCTTCAGCTTTGCCAATTACCTCGACGAACTCGGAGACAATCCGATATCTACTCGAAATCTTCGGTCGATCTCGCCTTGCGCGATGCGTTCCGCAAGATGCGCAAGTTCCTGATGACGACTAAGAAGCTGACGGAGGATGAGGCAATCTCTCTTATCACAGTCGGCGTCGACTTCGGCATCACCCAAGTGGTTGACGGCAACTGGGGCGTCCACGCGGTTATCAAGAAGGACATCTTCGCTGGTGGCGAGGCCTGATCCATTTCCGCCTGCGTAAACCATCTACGGAAACGACGTTTACAACTGGAAGGCCAAATACTGCGCCCGCCGATCAAGCCGTCGCACCAGATGAGATAGCCAGTTTTCCCCACCCATGGTGGCGAACACTTTTTTGGCTCGTGAAGCGCTGGAATAGCGGACCAAGCCCGGAGCGAGCCCGTGAGGACGCTCAAGGGAACGGCGCTCAGCCCCACGATCCCGCCGACGCTTCTCGCGATCGCCGACGAGGTGATCGAGCGAGAGGGCTACTTCCGTCCTTGGCCCTTTGCGAAGTGCCGATTGGCCCTGGGATTGTCTGCTAATCAGGTTACCGGAAGTGGTCGGCCGACTTTCAGAACGGTGCTTTTGACCCTGGCTGTTCTCTAATTCCGGGCCTGCGGTCAAGACTCTCCACATCCTTGCCGGGTTCATGGTTCTCTCCGCGGTAGGGGCATGCCCTCCGCATGATGGCGTAGGATGACGCTGGCGGATCAATGTGTGAAGCGCGCTTGCTTTTTGAGCATCGCAAAGCCAGGGGCGATCGCACCAACGCCAGCGTCCCGGCAGGGACCTTGGATTCCGCCGGTGGTCGGCGGGAATTCGATAGCTTGCTATGCTGTTTGCATGGCGGTCTCCTTTGATGACCATCTAAATTCGGTTCCTTCGATCCACATCCGATGCAGAATGACCGCAAGCTTTCGCGCAACCGCAACCTTGGCTTTGCGTAGCCCGCTTCGTTTTGCAAGCCGAATGCCCCAGGCTTTGAGCGCTGACCATTTTGCTACGCGTGTGAGCAGCACATTGGCCGCCTCATAGAGATAGCCGCGCAACATTTTGTCGCCGCACTTCGAGATTCGACCCGTCCAGTCAATCTCGCCGGATGCGTATCGTCGGGTCGTTAGTCCGACATAGGCTCCGACGCTTCTTGACCTTTTGAAGCGCGTAGGGTCGTCGATCGTTGCAAGAAAACAAAGAGCCGTGACAGGGCCGATGCCAGGTGCCGTCATGAACTGTCGCACTTGAGCATTGCTGCGTGCGAGCTTCATGACCTTGCGGTCGAGATCAGCAATCTGCTGCTCGATGGCTACTCGGGCGGTGAGTAGCGGCGTTGCCGCAACGGCGAGTTCCGGCCGATTTTCGGTCAGCTCCGCAGCACGCGATGCGAATGCGTTCATCTTTGCTGGGCCAATAACCAGCCCGAGGTTCTTTAAGAGCCCACGGATTTGGTTCTCGAGATCCCGCTTGATCTTAACGAGTAGAGCTCGGCTGACCAGCACAGCCTTCACGGCGTGACAGTCGAGGTCTTTGACGCGCACCTCCTTATACTATCCACATTGCATGATGCGGGCTATGCCTACGGCATCGTTGCGGTCGCTCTTGTTGATTTGCATTTTCAAAGCAGCCTTGGCGTGCCTGGCGTCGATACAGATGACTGGCAGCCCGAGCTTATTTAACTCAGTCCACAGCCACGTCGACGTTGCTCCTGTTTCGAGTCCGATCCGCGCGACATACGGCGCATTTGACTTTATGAATCCTGCGATCGCTTCGGGGTCGGAACGAACCACGCCTTCACGCTCAATCTTTCCCGTCCGATCAACAATGCAGATCGCTGTTAGCCTCAGAGAAACGTCCAGTCCGACATAATGCTCCATTGCAGCTCTCCTGTCATTGCAGGGCCCAAGAGATGAGCCTCATCGATTCCTGGAGAGCTGATTCTGAGAGCTTCAGTATGGCTCTGGCCCGGAATTACCCCATGTGTGAAAACGCGGTGCTACTGTCCGCTTGCATGGACCAGGGCGAGCATCACCGCGTACTCCAGCCGCGTCGTCGATCGGCGCTGACCATCCAGGACGATCTCGCGATTGGCCTCGTCAAGCCAGCAACCGGATCGTGGCGATGAGCTAGTCGCGCGTACCTCGTCGCCGGCAAGGAACCAATGGACCGTATCGGCAATCGTGTCGCCATCGATCCATGGCAAGTGTATGTCACCGTCCAGTGTTACGAGGCGCGCGCGAGGCAACTCGGCGGCGAGCTTTTGGCCAGCTCCAAGGGGGATCGCGCGGTCCTTGCGCCACCCGGACGCGTGACAGAACATCTGCCGCGACATTCATTTCACAGCTTAGGCGCAGCAATTGTGCGGCCTGCGATGCATTCGCCCAATCACGCTTGGTTTCGGGAGAAATCTTCCGCATCCTGTATCGACGCGCCGGGCAGGAATAGTGCTGTAAGCGCGACCGATCCAAGGCCCGAGTGCGCCCTCACAAGATCGATGATCGCATCCCGCAGATCCGGCGTCGCAATATCGGATCCCCTCGCATATGAACCATAAAAACACAAGCGGCGGACGCGTTCCTGCTGCGTAGCCGCATAAGTGAGCGCAACAGGTCCCGCGCAAGACACCGCGAATAATGAGAACTGGCTTTCACCGAGCTCATCGGCGAATGTTGCGAGCAGTTGCACCTCATCCGCTTGCGTTCGCGGTGGAACTTCTCGATCGCTCAAACCGGTGCCCGGTCGGTCGTAGCGGACGACGCGAAAGCTCTCCGCCAAACGACTGAAGAAACGCCGAAATCCCGGATGCTCCCAATCCCGCTCAACGTGACTGACCTACCACGCGGGGCAAAGGATGAGCGGCCCCTCGCCGACCGTGGCATAGGCGATCCTGGCGCCATTTGCATCCCGAATGAATCGAAGGACCTGCATCCCCGGTATCGATCCTCGCAAAGCTCTCATTCAACTCTCACAACAATCTCATCGTCTTTTCAAGCTGGGTCCGGCCGCGTCCGATATTCTCGCGGAATTGGCGCGGGCGCTTTATCCGGGTTATCCTTTGCCGATCATCGCCGCTACCGAACCAAAGATGTTGGAGGCACCTCATGACGATGGATATGACCGCGATGGGCTCCGGCGCGATGGTGGCGATGGGGATCTATCACCTCGCCATTTTCGTCGTCGCTGTGCTCGGCATCGCGGCGTCGATCAAGTATCTGCGCTCCTGATTTGTCAGGCGGCCTTGAGGTCGGGGATACTGATCGCGGCTCATGTGCCGGAGGGTGACCGACATGTTCGCGATTGACGCCGCACGACGCATTGCAGCTGTTGCGGTCACCGCCGTTCAAATGCTGTGGCGTAAGCGAATTTGGTCCGGCACATTCTTCCTTGGTCTGCTGGCCGGTGCGGGACTGACCGTACAAATACACAAATGGTCAACCTCGTCCTTGAACCTCTGCTTGTCCTCCGCTGGACTCCGTCAAGTCAACGACACGCAACCCGATCTGGTCCTAGCGTTCACGTTATACCCGGTCACTGCGTCGGCCGGACAAATCGCAGTGCTCGCCGTTGGGGTGGCCGCGCTTGCTGGATTTCTGCTTTGGACCAAGCGAGCGGCCTCCGCCTCATTCTTTTTGGGCGTGCTCGCGGGCACTGGCTTCGTCTTGAGCTTCGATATCGTCTGGGGGATCTTTGGCCTCCATCACCCTACGGAAACGGCCGGAAGAGCGCCAAGCATTGCCCGAGCACTCACAATCGAGAGTAAGTACTCGGAGAGAAGAACAAGCAGCTTGCTACAAGGTTCCGTGCGGCAGCATTTGGACTAACAACTGTTATGTTCAGCTCATGCGGGAGACGTTCCGCGCCGGAGGGCGACTGCGCCTGCGGCTGATCAAGGAGCGGCAGCCACCATATTGGTGCTGAAGCCAGCGCTTGCGCATTCGCAACCTCAGCACGATAAAGCAGCACCTTCATAGGGTTTGCGCCTACGCTGGTGCTTATATTATTCGGCGTCGGCAGGACATTCTCTACATGGCTGTTCAGGCGCTTCGGCGCGGCATTCTCAACCAGCTGTGCTGCCTGAGATAGGCGCGTTCGCCGGCATCGCGGACGGGCGCCATGAGTCTCTTCCTCAAGCGACCGGACGGATGATCTCTCAGAAGGCGAAAATGTTCTCGCAGGTTATGGTCTCGGAAGGAGAGGCAGAGTCAAAAGTCTCTAAACTCAGTGCAGCCATCCACAGATGTCAAGCGACGCTAATTCATCTCATGAGAAGAACTAGCAAGCACTCGCATCGTCCCAAAGCTCTAGGTTGAGCAACGGATTTGGGCGCCGTTAAGAGATTGCGTGGAAAGATCGTCAGTTGTGACTGATGCTTGCCGGCAGCCAACAATCTTTGCTTGCGAACACCGGCCAAACGACGCGGCGTTGGCGGCATTGCAGCGTGCAGGAGGCGCCCGAAACTCCGTTTGTATCCTTTGTAGGTCCGGCACTTCCGTTGTATCAAGCTCCAAAGTTCCTCGATGTCATTGGCCGGAAGTTTGGTAGATAGCTGGGCCGTCGCCGAAGCCCGGTACCTATGCGTGCTAAACGTGTAAACCGCATAGAGCAAATCAGGCGGTGATAGCGACAGCTGTTCAAGGACCGTGCCTGTCGAATAGTCGAACGTCTGTGAACAGCTTTTGCAGCGATACTGTGTTTTACCATGACGATCACCCGGGTGAGACCCGCATCGAGCGCAGGCGACGCCGTCAGGCCACCGCACAGCTTCTATCGCTTGAAGAGCCAACTTCCCGTCGTTGAAAATGTGCTTTTTGAAGGGATTCATGCGACGCGCTACGCACAATGAACTGCAAGAATTTAGTTTCCCGGTCGCGGGCGAGCCGCAGGTGCCAAGCTCATATAAGCACCGCCTGCATAGCTTGAACAGTACGCATCCGGCGTATACCGCGGGTTCGGTTGGATTATTCTGGCGGCCAGCGCTTAAGCAACTCGGGATTCTCTTTGTAGATTTGGATGAGCTCGATGACGCGTTCGATGCCGAAGTCGGTGAACGCCTGGACCCCGTCTTCGCCAACACCATAGACCCAGATGGCGCCGTCCTCGATCTCCATTTCGCTGGCGACATCCCATAACCAATCTTCATCTTCACCGAGGTCCCTCGCGACCTTGGTAATGGTGGTGACGTGATGGACCTTGTTGATGTGGGTAGTCATGCTGCTCGAGCGGAGATCGCTGATGCTGGCGTCCAATTCCAGGGCAGAAGCTCGTCCAGCCGATGAACTGGATGAGCGGCGATGCGGGCAAGAACATCGGCGAGCCAGGCTTGCGGATCGACGCCGTTCATTTTGGCGCTGACGATCAGGCTGTACATGGCGGCAGCCCGTCGTCCGCCGCGATCGGAGCCGCAGAACAGCCAGGATTTTCGCCCAAGAGCGATACCTCTTAGGCCTCTTTCAGCGGCATTGTTGGAGAGGCACACCCGTCCATCCTCCAAGAACAGCGTGAAGCTCGCCCAGCGCTTGAGGATATAGTTGAACGCCTTGGCCAAATCGTGCCCACGGGACAGCTTGGCGAGCTGCTCCCGCATATAGACCTGAAGGTCCTCGACCAGAGGCCGGCTCAGTGTCTGGCGTACTTCCAGACGCTCCCCGGCGCTTTTGCCATTGATAGAGTGCTCGATCTCGAACAACGCATCGATCCGGCGCACCACCTCGATCGCGATCGGCGAGAGCGGGATTTCCTTTTTGCCGGCAGCCTTGCGCCGGGCATTCTCTTCGATGTCGGCCATGGCGAAGAACGGGCGCCGTCCATGCGCCCAGCAGGCAGCCTCCCGGATTGGCCCGGGCCGGCGTCCGGCCAGGTAGAGCTGGTTGTACCCGTCATAAGCGTCGGCCTGCAGAATGCCGGCATATCGAGCCAGATGTCCTTGGGGATGCTCGCCCTTGCGGTCGCGGGAGTAGTAGAACATCGCCGCCGGCGGCTCCGTGCCCCCAAATGGCCGGTCGTCCCGGACGTAAACCCAGCACCGCCCCGTATCGGTCTTGCCCTTGGCCAGCACCGGCACGGTCGTATCATCGGCATGAAGCCGATCCGCGGCCAGCACATGGGCTTCGACCAGGCGCAGCAGGGGATCCAGCGACGCACAGACCGAGCCCACGGCATCAGCCATGGTCGACAGCGCGATCGGCACCCCTTCCAGGGCGTAGCGCTCGGCCTGGCGATTTAGCGGCTGATGCTGGCCAAACTTCTCGAGCATGATCATGGCCAACAGGCTCGAGCCGGCCCATCCCCGGGGGACGGCATGGAATGGCGCCGGCGCCTGACTGATCTTCTCGCAGTCGCGGCAGGAGAACTTCTCCCGGACCGTCTCGATCACCTTCCACTGGCGCGGCACCACTTCCAGCGTGCGTGTCACGTCCTCGCCGAGCTTGCGAAGGCGATTGCTGCCGCAGCACTCGCACGCTGTCGGCGGATCAATTATGACCCGCTCCCGTGGCAGATGTTCAGGGAACGTCTGGCGCTCGGCGCGCTTGCGCGTAAATCCGCGCACCGTCGTCGTCCTGGCCGCGGCCCGTTCCGCGGCCAGCTCGTCCTCGGTGGCGTCGGCTTCCAATTCTTCAAAGGTCAGCGCCAATTGCTCGATCAGGCGCGAAGAGCGCTCCGACCGCTGCCCGTAGATCTGATGCCTCAGCTTGGCAATCTGCAGCTTCTGCTGGGCGATCAGCGCCTCGTCTTCCGAGGCTTTCGCGCGGGCGACCGCGAGTTCAGCGGCAACCTCCAAACCCTTCGCGCGTTCGACCGCCAGCGCCGCTTTCAGGGCGGCGACATCATCCGGATCAGCGTCGCGATCAGCATTCATGCAAGGTAATGAATCACAGATCGGCCGCGTTGGGACTCCCCAAAATACTAGCAACAGCAGATTTTCGTGGATTAGCCTGCGCTCTGCGGCCGCCAAGTTAGTTGCGGATTCCGCCAGTCGATCCCTCCCAGCGAGGGCATCGGGAGATACCCACAAGAGTCACGATGACGTAGCCGCCGGCGAAGAGGTGGAAGTCGTTGATCCGCGTCATCCGCTTTATGGTCGGCGCTATCGACCGGACTACCCGACGGCGCCTTTTTCCGGTCGGCACCTATCATGTCTTTTCGGAGTGGCTGTCGCCTATCGTGGAAGACGCGCAGCTCCCAGCGGGTCAAACGGCTCCTGGATCCGCAGCCGGAGATCGCGCGCGTCGTCCGCGATTGAATTGCCCATCGAGGAGGTGCGGATCGGCGAACGCGTTCCGGCCGATGGCACCGTAAGAAGCGGTCGTTCAGGGGTCGACCAGTCGCTGGTGACCGGCGAGTCGATTCCGACCGAAAAGGCCGCAGGCGATGCTGTTATCGGTGGCTCGATCAACGGGACCGGCACGCTCGTCCTGGAAGTCACCGCCGCTGGTGAGGGCAGCTTCCTCAGCCAGGTAATCCGGCACGTCGAAGACGCGCGCGCCTTGAAGCCGGGGCTTCTGCATCTGGTCGATCGGGTGCTTCGCATCTACGCACCGACCGTACTCGTGATCGCCGCGCTTAGCGTCATTGGCTAGGCTGGGCCGCCGATCTCACCGGGCGAGGTTTGGGATTGTTCTCGGTCTTCTCCTTGTCGTGCTGGGCCTCATGTGGCCCGGATGGCTTCGCATTCCGCTGCTGTCATTCGGATTCAGCGCCACCCGGCCAATGGCTGCGTGGGCATCTTCCTGCTCGGGATTTCGTTTGCTATCGCGGTGTACCCCATGTTCGCGCCGCGCCAGTCGGCGCACCAGCGGCTTCGCTCGGGCACGAGTAAGACCCGACGCCTTTCTGCTTTGGACCGCAAGGCGGCAAACCGGTCACTTTAGGGACTTGGATACGGCACAGATTGCCTTAAGGCCCTCGCCGAACTTGACGATATCATCCCGGTGACGTTCCAGTTCGCCGTACGCGAGATACCGCACATCCAGGTCGGCCACAGCCGAGAAGGCGGGCCGCATCATCTGCGCCCTCACCTCCTCCTCGCGGCTGTCCGGAGCGACCAGGAAGATGCCCTTCAGCAGATTGCCGAAGGGACCGAGCGCGAGATCGAGCATCCTGACGATTCCCGAGTAGATCGAGGTCGAATGTTCGACCTCGAACGCGGCATGAATGGCGCCGTCCTTTTTACCAAGCCAGAGAACGTCGATGAGCCGGACAGCATCAAAACCCGGCGCTCCGTCAAAGGCATCCAGGTTGCCGAGACAGCCGTCCGACAGACGACCATTTTCGTAGGAGCGGCCCCGATCGTTCGCGGCGATCCAGACGTCGTAGCCTAGGCCGAGCCCGATATCGCGAAGCGAACCCTGGATCTGCGTATGCGTGCGGTCGCTTTCCGCATCTTTCGCCGGTGTCCGGGCTGCAGCGCTCAGGCGCACCTGCTCGAGATCGCGCTCCCAAGCCGCAAGTCCGTCCGCTCCCTCGAGCGGAGGCGCGGCGTAACGTCCCGAGCCGACATCGAACATGAAGCCCGCGATCGCCCCAAGGTCGTTGGACAGCAGGTCGCGATACTGCCTGTTGAGGCGCAGCATACCGGCACGCATCGCCAGATAATCCGACCAGCTTCCCAACTTCACTTTGGCGCCTGAGAGGGCGTTGTAGCCCTTCACGATCGCCGTATTGAACGGAGGCACGATGGTCGGATGGAGGAAATAAAGCAGGTTGGCTGCGGCAGGGCCGAGACCCTTGATGCGGTGCGCGTCCAGCGCGGTGATCGCATCCAACACCTGCGCCTCGGTCGAGCAGCACGCGCAGGTGTCGAGAAAACGGCCGAAGGCACGCTGGTTCGCGCCGTCTTCGTAGATATCGGGAATCCTCAGTTTCGGTTTCCAGAGAAAAGCATGGTCGGCGCCCTTGAAGATCTGGCGCTGTTCCGCGACCGACTTCACCGCAACCTCCAGCGAGGAGCCCTTGTAGACGTTGCCGAACGTCCCCTCCTCGATCTCGCGTACAACCTGTTCGAGCCCGCGTCGGATCGAACGAAAGTTCTTCAGACGCTCGTCCCAAAGGAACCAATTGCGATAGGTCGCGCCGGGATCGGAGCGCCACGCCTCGATCAGCCTTCTCAGCCGCTCGTTGGCGCCCTCCGTCAGCTCGCGATCCTCCCGCATTTCAATGGTTTGCATGATGCCCCCGTATTTTTCCGCCGCGGAAATTGTCCCCGAGGACTCAAAACCGCAAGCGGGCGGATGGTATCACAGTTCACAATCGGCGGTTCGTTCCCAATCGGGCTGCCCATACACGACGTACCATAGGCCTGGCGCCAGCCGATGACCTCTGTGACTGGAAAGTCACGGTTCCCCAAACCACATCCGATCGATGGCAATAGATGTTGACCCCTTGAGCGGGGGTTGCAACGTTAACCATTGCTGCCGGAGCCGTTGAGGAAGACCGATGAATTGGCTGCGGACGATGCGTGCATTAGCGCGCATACTGGTTGCCGCCATGGTGGTTACCCAGTTTGCGGGTGGCATTTCGTCGCCCTTCGCCAAGGCCGACGCCGCGCCAACTGCGATGGAGCCGCACGTCCACCACCGCCCGCACCTGCAGAAGCAGGACGGGACCGCCGGTCATCATCACGGTGACCACAAGGCATCCTTTGCCGACCACTGCTGCGCATTGCATGCGATCTTAATGGGAATGGTTTGCCAAGCTGTTGTCATCGATGCTTCGGTAACGAAAGTCACGCGTGTCGCGCCCGCGGCCGACTTAGCGCAGCCAACGCGCGCTTCGGACCGTCTCGACCGTCCGCCAAGACGTGCCGCGTGAGATGAGGCCGCGTGTGTCCGCTCGAGGACGCACTGTCCGCCACATACGAGTTGGGTAGTATACGCCCGGATCGTTTCGGCGTGCACGCCGCTTATCTGGCTGGCCAAATTGCGCGGCGACATTCACCGAAAACGCCGGCGTCGCTTTGAACGCCTTGATGCCTCGGGAGCTGAAATTGCACATCTGCAGGTTTGGCCGAAGCCAACTGCGCGATTGCCGTCTCGAGCCCTGCACTTTCGACATGTTTCAGCACAGGGAAGCGAAATGATCCGACATGCCTTTGCCCTATCGTCTCTCATTGTCTTGACTGCATGGACCGAGAGGCATGAGGTCCCCTACAATCATCCGGCCAATCCGTCTGCGCGATCCGCTCCGCCGATCGCGGTACCACGGATTCAGGCTCCAAACGTCGAAGACGTTACCCCCGATCCGGCCAAAGAGGAAACCAGATCGCCTCGAGAACGACAGCAGTCGTCTCCGGGGGCCGGTGCACCAGCCCGTCAGCATCGGCACTAAGGAGGTGATGATGTTCGAGGCACTACGCTTCAGCCGAAGGGCAGCAATTCTCGCATTCTTATCCCTCGCCAGCTGTACCACGCTGTCCCCAGAGGGATCATTCACCCAAGTGGCTGATGCTGTGCAGCTTCGGCTGGGCAAGCAGATCAGCTGGGATGCGGGCCAATATGAGGACCCAGTCGTTCGCGCCGCAATCGAGAAGCTGTTATCCCGTCCACTAACGGCAGACCGGGCAACGCAGATCGCACTGCTAAATAACCGCGAACTGCAAGCGATCTACGCGAACCTTGGGATCGCGCAGGCCAATCTCGTCCAGACCGAGCTTTGGAGAAATCCTGTCCTCAATGGAGCGGTGACCTTTCCACTCGCCGGAGGGTCGCCGGATTACAGCTTCGATCTGGCCCTCAGATTCATCGACGTCCTCTATATCCCGCTGCGCAGGAGCGTCGCTGAATCCCAGCTTGAGGAAACGAAGCTTCAGGTCGCCGCCGAGGTGATGCGTGTCGCCGGGCAGGCGTACTCGGCCTTCATCGACTATCTGACCGAGCAGCAGCGCGCCGCCGTTCTGACGGAAGCGGTGAAAGCGGCTGCTGCGGTCGCGGAATCCGGAAGAGCGCTACGACAGGCCGGGAACATCAGTGAGTATGATCTTCAAGCCGAAATCGCGCAGCAGGTGCAGGTTGCGGCGGAGCTTGCGCGTGCCCAGATCAGCGCCGCCCAGGCGCGCGAGCGCGTCAATCAGTTGCTCGGACTGACAGGGCTACAGACACAATGGCGCTCGGCCAACCGCCTGCCCGCGATGGCCGCCAAGGACCCGCCGACCGCCGACATGGAGCGCAAAGCGATCGAGGCAAGCGTCGATCTGGCTGCGTTCCGACAGCAGATCATCACGACCGGGCGCAGATATCGGGTCGTGGACATCACCTCGTTGGTCCCGCAACTTGACCTTGGTGGCGAGGTGGCGCGCACCGTGGGTGAAAAAGAGGCCGGGCCTACCTTCACTGTCGAATTGGCGGTGTTCGATTGGGGCCAAGCGAGACGTGAGCAGGCGCGAATGGAAATCCTCAAAGCGCGGGACGAGTTTACCGCGCTTGCCGTGCATATCCGCTCGCTTGCGCGCTTGCAGCGCGCAAGACTGCTGTCGGCGCGGCAAACGGCGGCCTATTACACGACCACGGTCGTTCCACAGGCCCAGCAGCTGCTTGAGACTGCCGTGGGACAGTACAACGTCATGCAGCTTGGCGTCTTCCAACTGCTGCAGGCCAGGGAACGGCAGATCCGCGCAAGCCTTGAGTATGTCACAGCGTTGTCCACATACTGGAAGGAGCGTGCCCGGCTTGCGCAAATTCTTGCCGGTAAAGTCCCCGATGAGCCGGCGAGGACGCCAGGGACCTCGGCCATATCGGCCGCGCCAAGTCCATGAGGGAACCAGCCATGAAGATGACCAGACGGGAAGCGGTAGCCGCCTCGGGCGCTGCCATGCTTGGCGCGGCGCTCACTGGCGGATCCGCGTTCGCCCAAACGGGCCATGAGGGGCATCGCATGCCGATGCCGCAAGTCGCGCCACCGGCACAAAACAATGCTGGTGCTGCGCCGCAGTGGATCGACATCGCCAAGGGAACCCAGCACCCGGCGCGGACAATAGAGCCAGGTACAGCTGTTCCTCCCGGCGAGCCGGGAAGAGATTACAATTCCGTCATCACGCCTAACGGGACCACACTGCCGTACAAGCTGGTGGATGGGGTCAAGGTGTTCCATCTTATCGCCGAGGAGGTCACCCACGAGTTCGCGCCCGGTCTCAAAGCCAGGCTGTGGGGGTACAATGGACGGGTACACGGCCCGACGATCGAAGCGGTTGAGGGCGACCGGGTGCGCATCTACGTGACCAACAGGTTGCCCGAGGCAACTTCGGTTCATTGGCATGGCATTATCCTGCCAAGCGGCATGGATGGCGTGGGCGGGCTCAACCAGAAATCCATCGCACCAGGAGAGACCTTCAAATACGAATATCCGCTGCTGCAGCACGGCACCCACATGTATCACTCGCATTTTGACGAGATGACGCAGATGGGCCTCGGTGTCATGGGCCTGTTCGTCATTCACCCGCGCCGTCCTGCCGAACCGCGGCCCGATCGCGATTTCGCGATAATGCTGAGCGAGTGGGACATCAAGCCGGGGGCCTATCGGCCGGACCCGAGGGTCTTTGCCGGCTTTAACACACTCACCTTCAACGCCAAGTCATTTCCCGCAACCGAGCCGCTGGTTGTAAAGCGCGGCGACCGCGTCCGCATCCGCCTCGTCAATCTCGGGGCCATCGACCACCACCCGATCCATCTACATGGGCACTCATTCTGGGTGACGCAGACCGATGGCGGGTTGATTCCGGCATCAGCACGTTGGCCGGAAACAACCGTTCTGGTCTCCGTCGGTCAATCTCGAACCGTGGAACTCGTTGCCGACAACCCGGGGGACTGGGCTTTCCATTGCCATATGACCCACCACGTCATGAACCAGATGGGACATGAGGGACCGAACCTGATCGGGGTCGACCCCGGCAGGTTGAGCCAAGCGGTCAAGCCCTTGATTCCGGGCTTCATGCCGATGGGGACCAGCGGGATGGGCGATATGAGCCAGATGGCGATGGGCGGAGCGGGCAACACGCCAATGAGCATGCCCGGCATGGCACATCATGGCATGCATGGTACCGGCGGTGGGATGGCCATGCCGAAAAATAGCATTGCCATGATGGGCGGACCTGGGCCGTACGGCACGATCGACATGGGCGGAATGCTCGCCCTCTTCAAGGTGCGTGAGAACCTGACGAGCTATGCAGACCCCGGCTGGTACCAAGCGCCGCCGGGCACGGTGGCGCAGCTGGCAAGCCAGCAGGAACTCCAACGGGACGGCATTGCGGTAGAGGCGCCTACCTCCCAGCCTGGCGCAACGATGAACAAGCCGGGGATGAACCACAAGAACATGCCGGGAATGAAGCACTAAGTCGCGGTTCGCCGGAAAGGCGCTGCTCTCAGGAAAGTAGGCCACGTGCACCCGAGTTGTTTTCGTATAAGGGCGAGCGGTTCGTAACAATTGTCACCGCCGGACTCTCGATGTGGAATATCGGGCTCGCTTCATCCTCGGCCTGTCGATCTTCGATCTGCTGAAGCACGGATGGATGCGGCTCTAAGCCGATCGCTCGCCCCCCGTACAGCGGTTTTGGCGCACGCTAACGCATTTGCGCGACAGGCATCACTTCAGCTTTTGATGCTGTGGACGGTTTCTCCACCCGGCACGCGAATGGGTTAGACCTGAACTAGTCGAAGCGCAGCCTGATCGACGCTTCCGAGCCAAAGCGATCCTGCATGTGGTCGTCGCGCGCGCGATCTTCGTCTTAGTCCCGCCCGGCAAACCTAACCATCTCAGTAGTCGATCAGAGTGGCTGCACCGGTGGACGAAAACCCGGATGAGAGGATCAATATCACTCGTGCGAAGTTAGTCGAACACGACTGTGTGTTTCTGAGGAGATTCGAAATGTACCCGCGCGTTCCAGGGCTCACGATGTCTGCTCTTATTCTGGCATATGGCGCCGTCGATGCGATTGCACAGGAGCGAATGACGCCCCGGCCAAATCAGCAACAAACGCAGTCCCATCCCACGGGCGAGGAGGGCACCGTAACGATGGGGCCAAGAATGATGGGGCAAGGAATGATGTGCCGCGACATGATGGGCGGGGGCATGATGGGCCGCGGCATAATGGGTGGCGGCATGACGGGTGGCAGTGCGATGGGGTCCCCGATGATGTTCCGCATGATGTTCGCTCTCATGGACGATGGCGACGGAGAAATTTCATTGCAGGAGTTTCAGGCAGCTCATGAGCGAATTTTCAAGGCAATGGACCGCAACAAGGATGGCCAGTTGACCCAGGAGGAGATGCAAGCGTTTATGCAGGGGACCAGGAGAGCAGTTCCGCAGCAGTGATTCGATCTCTTCCCCTTCCACACCGCCCAACTCTGCCGAACCGACCGATTGGCTCTCTCGGCGCGCGGATGAGTCGCTGTTGACGCATCTCGCTGCTGCGCAACGATCGCGTCGTCTTGGGGCAATGCGGATATTAGCTTCGTTGCGTCGTGCTGCCTCGCTTATGATGGGGTGGACGCCCCCGCCGACGGCATCGATGTGCCAAAGTGGAGATGTTGAGCACCACTTAAGGGAGGCGTCCGTGTCAGAGGTTATCATAATCGGTCTGGATATCGCCAAGCACGTTTTTCACGTTCACGGAGCCGATGAGCGAGGTCGAGCGATGTTCAGCAAGCGGATTAGCCGAGGAAAGCTGCTGGATTTCTTTGCAACTCAGCCGAGTTGTACCGTCGCGCTGGAGGCATGTGGTGGGGCCCATCACTGGGCCCGCCAGCTCAGCCAGCTTGGCCATGAAGTTCGGCTGATCCCGCCCGCCTATGTAAAACCGTTCGTGAAGCGACAAAAGAACGACGCGATCGATGCCGAGGCGATTTGCGAAGCAGCGCAGCGGCCGAGCATGCGGTTCGTGGCCGTGAAGAGCGAGCAGCAACAGGCGGCGGGTCTGGTGTTTCGGACCCGTGACCTGTTGGTGCGGCAGCGAACTCAGCTCATCAACGCGATCCGGGGACACCTCACGGAATATGGTTGGATCGCACCAAAGGGGCCGTCGCATGTGGCGAGGCTTGCCGACCTGATCGAGGAAGAAGAGATGGTCAGTTCGCTTCCCGAAGCCGCCCACGCCATGTTCCGTTTGATGGTGGATCTGCTCGCCGGCCTCAATGGCAAGATCGCGGATCTCGACAAGGAGATCGCGCGGCGTGCTCGCGAGGACGAAGTAACGCGCCGGCTGATGACCATTCCTGGCGTTGGCCCGATCTCCGCTACCGCGATCGCCGCTCTAGCACCACCGGCCGAGACTTTTGCCAAAGGCCGTGACTTCGCGGCCTGGCTCGGTCTGACGCCTCTTCAAAGATCGACGGGCGGCAAGCAGAAGCTCGGCGCGACATCCAAAATGGGCGAACGCACGCTTAGGCGCCTCCTCATCATCGGCAGCAGCGCCGTCGTGCAACAGGCGAGCAAACGCGGCGCGCCAAAGGGTTCTTGGCTCGAACAGATGCTGACTCGCAAGCCGCGCATGCTGGTAACGGTCGCGCTCGCAAACAAGATGGCGCGGATCGTCTGGGCGCTACTCGTAAAGCAGGAAAACTACAGAGCTCCGGTCGCAGCCAGGGCGTAAGCCCAGCGGACCTGAGGTCGTCGGAGATGTAGTCGGTCTAAGGAGGGTATGGCGCAACAGTCGGCGAGACGAGGCCGGAAGAACCAGGTGTACTCATCGTGCCTACAGAGCACGCGTTTATGATTTGGTTCCGGTCTGCGAACTCCCATACGGGCCCGCAGCTCCATCGCTGCATCAGAGGCCGGACAGATGGCAGCATCCGACTACGCGCCAATGCGCTTCAAAAATCGCTTGCATCTCGCGGGGCGTCCACAGATGAGTACACGGCCGAGCTGACATGGTGGTGACGATTTATCGCCGCGCACGGAAGCGGGGACAATATCATCGCGCGGCTTCGGCGCTGGTCCCGAGGCATTCGATCACAGCGCATTTCCACCCTGGAGACAGCAGCGCTGTCACTCAACCAGATCGCACTACCACACGCCGACTCAGTCGAAATGGCGCGCCAACCGGTTAAGGCTACGCATTCCGGTGAAGGCGACCATGGCTTCCGACGCATGGCGACCACTTGATCCGGTCGATGACGACCAGGGCGGCGCATGAGCTGGATGGCGCCGTTGGATGCAGGTTTTGATCTCAGTATTTGTGGTTTCGGTCAAGCTTCAGGTGGAGCCCGTGCGCGGCGCGGAGTGACCGCCACGAGTCAGACGCAGCGCCGCGCGCGGGCGGGCGGCTAGTGACGGGGGTCATTTTTTGACCGCCTTGGTCGGCTTTGTGGCCGTCGCATCCGCCATTTCGACGACCGGACCCGTAGTGTCGGACTTGGCCGTCTTTGGATCGCGCATCGAGGGACCATCGAGCGCGAGGCGGTAGGCGTTGTGCACGAGGCGATCGAGGATCGCGTCAGCGAAGGTTGGCTCGTCGATGACGTCATGCCATGCCTCAACAGGCAACTGGCTAGTGATCAGCGTCGATCCCGCGCCGTAGCGGTCTTCGACGATCTCCATCAGATCGCGGCGCTGGTTCGAATTGAGACGATCCGGCCCCCAGTCGTCGAGGATCAGCGGGTCGGCCTTGGTGAGCATGCGGAACAGGCGTGCGAAGCGGCCGTCACCGTGCGCCAGTTCGAGATCAGCGAACAAGCGTGGGACGCGGGCGTAATGCACGGTGTAGCCGTCACGGCAGGCTTTCTGTGCCAGCGCGCAACTAAGCCATGACTTGCCGACGCCGCACGGGCCGGTGACGAGCAGATTGCGATGCTCGGCGATCCAGCGGCCGGCGGCCAGCTGCTGGAACAGAGCCTTGTCGAGCCGCCGTGGCGTGCGGTAGTCGACATCCTCGATCGAGGCCTGGCCGTGGCGCAGCTTCGCATGGCGCAGCCGGCTTTTGAACCGCTGCGTGCCGCGGTGCGCCGCTTCGCGATCGAGCATCAGCGCCAGCCATTCGGCAGGGCCAAGGTCCTTCGCGTGATCCTGTGTTTGCAGCTCGATAAAGGCGTCCGCCATGCCGTCGAGCCTGAGGGCTCGAAGCTGATCGATGGTGGGATGGGTCAGCATTGCGTGTCTTCTCCTCAGTGGAAGTAGCGGGGGCCACGGATGTTGGAATGAACTATCGCAGGCCCGTCCGTGGCGGTAGCGGGCCTTTGGCGATCCAGATTGTTCTTCAAGATGGACGTCACCGACGTGTAGGAGCGCGCGCCGATGTCGAGGGCGCGACCGCAAGCGGCTTCGAGCCGTTCATGGCCGAAGCTGGTCGCGTGCCGCAGGATACCGATCGAGGCGCGGAAGCCTTGCTCCGGATGCGTTCGCTCGCGCAGAATGATCTCGATCAACGCCGATGTCTTCGGCCCGATCTCGTTCGCCCGTCGCTGGATACGTTCCGGTGTCCAGTCGGCATAGCGCCGGTGGCTGGACGGCATATGTTCGCGCACGGTCGTGTGGCGCCGGTTGGATGACGAGCGTACATGGACGGCGACGCGATTGCCTTGATGGAAAAGCTCGATGGTCCGCGCGGTGATCCGCGCCCACAGCGTCTCACGCAGCAGCGCATGCGGCACCGAGTAGTAGTGCTTCTCGACCTCGACGTGATAATCGAGGCCGGCCTTGCACTGCTTCCATTCGGCGTAGACGTAAGGCGCTGTTGGGAGCGGCTTCAAGGCCGATCGGTCTGTCGCGTCGAACAAGGTGCGCCGGCTCGCGCCCAGATGCCGCGACACTCGGTCGTTGAGTGTTACGAGGCACTCCCGGATCGCCGCGTTCAGCTCCGGCAGCGAGAAGAACCGGCGGTTCCTGAGCTTGGCGATGATCCAGCGCGTCGCGACCTGCACGGCGACTTCGACCTTGGACTTATCGCGCGGCTTCCTGGGCCGCGCCGGCACGATCGCGGTGCCGTAGTGCGCCGCCATCTCGGCATAGGCGCGATTGACGGCGGGCTCGTAGAAGCAGGCTTTGGTGATGCCGGACTTCAGATTGTCGGAAACCACCATCGCCGGCACGCCGCCGAAAAAGGCGAACGCGCGCGTGTGCGATCCGATCCAGTCGGGCAGCGACTGCGTGGCCGTCGCCTCGGCGTAGGTGTAGCTCGACGCACCGAGGGCTGCGACGAACAGTTGGCAGGCATGCACCTCGCCGGTCGTCGCGTCAAAAATGTCGATCGTCGTGCCGGCATAATCGACGAACAGCTTCTCGCCGGCCACATGCGCCTGCCGCATCGTGGGTGACAACCGGCCTTCCCAGGCGCGATACAGTTCGCAAAACCGGCTGCGGCTGTAACCGTCGGCATGGGTGGCGCGGTATTCCTCCCACACCAGTTGCAGCGTCACGCCCTTGCGGCGCAACTCGCGATGAACCGCCGGCCAGTCCGGCAGCGACCGCCAGTCCTTGGCGGCGGCCGCAGGCGCCGGATACAGTCGGCGTTCCAGCGCGCCGTCGCCGAGATCGTCGGGCAGTGGCCAACTGATACCGGCCTCACGCGCCCGACGGAGACACGCCCCGGCGGCGGTCGGGCCGATGCCCAGGCTCGCTGCGATCTGACGCTTGGACAGGCCGGCTGCCGACAGCCGCAGCACATCCCGGATCTTGCGCATGGGTAATCTCGATTGGGCCATTCCCGCTCCTCTGGAAAAAGGAGCGTGGTCCGGCTGATTCGCCGATCACCCAACGGCGTTCATCACGCCCGTCCACAACCCTGTTGCCCTGGTCGCCATAGACCGGAACAGGTGGTCGTCATCAATCGGAATTGGTGGTCGCCATCAACCGGATTCACCGGTCGCCATGCCCCGGAGCGCGCAGTTAAGGCCGAGCGCGCATTGAATCGAAGTGTTATATGCGAGCTGCCTTCAGATTAATTTCCGTGCTTGACGCACTTCTGCTGAGCAGCGTCATAGTGATATCCCTCTGGACATTGCTGTGACTGCTGTGCAGATGCGGTAAGAGCGGAAGTGCTGATCAGCAATGTCGCAACTGCGCTTATCATCGCCTTTTTCATGCGATCTCTCCTCCTAAGTGAGCTACGATAGGGCCAACTGCTGGAACGGCGCTCGGTTCCTTTCGCGACACTGATGAGATAGAATTAAATCCCACCCCACGGCACAGCGCTCCCTCGCTCTTAGGTCAGCAGCCTACCGGAACTCCAAAATTGCCCATGCCTTCCGGGTTTTGCAGTTCGGAGTTCCGCTACGTTATTGAGCGGGTGCACCTCCGATCTGCCTCAATGTTTGTGGTTTGCTTTCGAACCCGCTTTGCCTGAAGCAGCGTTTTTCTCGCTGTGATCGTCGGGAGAACGATCCGCGGATTCCGTATGCTCACCTGTAGGCGCCTTGGCCACCATTTCCTTGTATTGCTCCGGAGACGTTCCCGGCAGTTTCTGCATGAAAGCCACGATGCTCCAGAGCGTCGCATCATCGTGACTGCGGCCCCAAGCCGGCATTCCGCTCATCTTGATCCCATGCTTGATCACCCAGAACGCGGTTTTGGGATCTACTGCGTGCTTCGAAAGATCGGGTGGCTGGGGATAGAGACCTGGACGAATTTCGGATCTTTCCTGCCCTGGCGCCAAGTGGCAGTTCGCGCACATCGCCGCGTACTGGCCGGCGCCCTTGAGAATTGCCTGATCGTCGCTGAGGTTCGGGACCGAAACAGCCCTGGCACGAACCTCGACCGATCGATCCCGAACGATTTCCATGATCTTTCGTGTGATAGGCCAATGCGGCGCATCAGCGCTTACGTCGAAGATGCCGGAAAAGATGAATATGAGTCCTCCCATGAGAAGGACGACCACGGTGCCTAGCGCGCCGGCAACTACTCGTGTCACGGTGGCCTACCTTTCGGCCGTCGGGCAGGTTTGACAGACTTCGGGCGGTCGACGGGTTTCTTGGCTGAAATTACGGATATCCTCGCGAGCCTGAGCGATAACGACCGTTCGCGCCTCGTCCCCACGAATTTCGCCTCAGAAAAAACGCCGATCCAGCTCCCGTTTAAATGCGGCAAAATCGCATCGGTTCCCCAAACCTGGCTCCCTGCCCTCAGGACCCTCATCTCCTGACTACTCTGCGGTTGATCGAGATCGATCACGAACAACTCTCCACCTGGTCTCAAGATTCGGGACAGTTCCGTTGCTATCGCAAGCTTCTGGGAAGGCTGCCGATCGTGAAAAGCGAATGCGCAAACGACCGCATCGAATTCGTCGTTTTCGAAGGGAAGATTGGTCTCGGTCGGGGCACGAACAAACCTTATGTTGGCGGCTCCCTTTCCTCGAGCCACTCTCTCGAACTTTGCCGCTCTTCTGCGAGTCTCTACCGCACAGAAGCTGGTTTCAGGGTGTTGCAACGCGGTCAGTAGTGTGGACGAGAAGCTGTAAGGACCAACTCCCAACAACCGCCTTCCAGCCACTGCAGCAAGCCGGTCGAGCAACATCTGCTCACGCCAATCTTCATCTCGAACCATAAAGGAGATGATACGGTCAAAGACGAAACGCGTCGCTAGTACGCGACTTCGAAAAACGAGTCTCGTTATCCAACCGATCATGCTGCCTTCGAATTTAAGTCACTGACGAAGGTCCCAACGTGTTTCTTGCCGCCCCTCCCCTCGTTCTTCGCTCCCCCCGCTCCAATCGACCACGACCTGACCCATGCCACGCCAGTCATGATCGCAATGCCGCAGAAGCTTACGACAATTTGCATCCAAATGGACGCTGAGACGAGTTCGAGCGTGAAATGGGCGACGAAAGATAGGAATATCCCGACGCAAAACACTTCGAGCGACCGACGTCCGCACAGCATTGCAGGATAGAGAAGCCACGAGCTGAGCCACCGCCGGTCGCGCGGAATCAAGTAAGTCGTCAGGACAGCCAATGCGACGAAATGCAGGACGCGGTAAGGAGGCAGGTTGGTCTTATCGTTGCTCGCGAACTGTTCCGAGAGCCACGGCGGCAAGACGGAGACCTGCAATCCGAAGTGCTGCGGCACACTCACGGCCAGAGCAAGAGCCAGGTAGGCGGCGCAAAGCCACAGCACGGACCTGGAGGCCGAGAGCCAGCGCAATGTGCGCTTGCCGCCGAGAACGCACCAGGAGCCGAGCACGAAGAGCAGTTGCCACGCGAACGGATTGAAGTACCAGACGCCGCCCGGCCAAGCTGGCAGGTTCCAGCCGAACTGGCGCGCCGCGAAGTAGACCACCAGCGAACAAATGAGCGTCGCATCCGGACGGCTCAACATCGTGCGGAGAATGACCGGAAAGATTGCCATCAGCACTATGTATAGGGGCAACACGTCCATGTTCAGTGGCTTGAACTTCAGCGACAGGCCCTGCGAGAGATACGCGATCGGCTCAGCGATGAGTCCCGCGACATTGAACTCATCGAGCAGATGCGAATGGCTATAGCTCTGCCCAACCCACCCAATGGCAGCGATGTAGAACACGAACAGCAGCACATGAGCGACATAAAGCTGCCAGACCCGCCGCGCCAACCGCACCGCTCCTGCCAGGAAGCCGCTGTCGGACATCGTCCTGGAGTAAGCCAAAGCCGCCGTGTAGCCGGAGATGAACACGAACAAATCCGCCGCGTCTCTGAAACCGTAGTTTCTGGTCGTAAGCCAGGCAACGACGTTGTTGGGGATGTGATCGAGAAAGATGGCCCAGTTCGCCAGGCCGCGGAACAGGTCGAGACGGAGGTCCCGCCCTTCGGACGAAAAATTGACAGCCATTAGGTACCATGGTTCGAGTTCATTGACATGGCGTGGCCGCCGCGAAGCAGCGGCGGCCGCCAGATCGGCTTGGGTTGCCCCCACCATATTTCGATCATGGGTCGCGGCGTTCAATGTTGGTCTCGCTTTCCGACATTCCACGCACCATCTTCGCTTTCATCGGCTTCGACTGCCTCGATTCAGCACCATCTCTGGCGTGGGCACTCGTCGGCTGCAGTTAAGAGGAAACCTGCATCGGCAGGCTTGGCCGTTTGTCTAGCTTTTTCGACCACGATCGATAATAGGCAACGCCTGTCATCAGCCCAAGTCCGGCAATACTGACAAGGAGTTGCATGAGAAGACTGTCGGAGATCAGTTCAAGCAGGAAATGACCGATGAACGAAAGGAACAAGCCGACACAAAAGACTTCAAGCGAGCGCTGACCACAGACGATTAGCGGCTGGAGCCAGCGCGATTTCAAACCGGGCCACTCGATCGGCATAATGCGAGCCACCAGGATTGCCATGATGACGAAATGTACGACACGGTAAGGAGCCAGAT
>DAIMKE010000001.1:25559-25972 GCA_036721875.1 Bradyrhizobium sp.
CTCACGAGCCATTCTGGAAAGAGCTTGCCGAACGTTTCGAAATGACCGACCATTGTCATCAGCAGCGCAAAAACCAGATATGCCTCTCCGACGAGGAGGACCGCCGGTGATCGAATGATCTTCCGGGCCCGCGACGCTCCGCCAAGTGCGCACCAGGCGCCGAACACAAATAGGAGCTGCCACGTGAACGGATTGAAATACCAGACGCCCGATGGATAGCCGGAAAGATTCCACCCGAACTGCCGAGCTGCGAAATAAAGGACGAGTGACCCCGCGATCGTAACGTCAGGCCGTCGCAGCATCAGCCACAATACTGGCGGACAAGCCGTCAATAGCACGATATAGAGCGGAAGCACGTCGAGGTTGAGGGGCTTGTATTTCAGAAGCAATCCCTGCGTTAACGTGGGGATCGG
>DAIMKE010000002.1:0-3427 GCA_036721875.1 Bradyrhizobium sp.
CCGCTTGCTCTTCATGATCTGGATCGGCAGATCGAGCAAGGTGGTCGTCCGCATCGTTCAAAAGCAGACTTTTGCTTTCTGGGAGCGATGGCTTCTCAGACGTCGCCCACGTAGTTGTATCCCAGCTGAAAGCGAACGGTTTCAAACCGATGTCCGATTCCCAGCGGCGGGGATAGCGCTGCGAATGGCCGAAACTGGGTCCTCGCTGCCGCAAAGCTGCTAGGCAGCTAGCGGCCCAAATGCCGTCCGACTGCTTTCAGCAAATCTGCCGTTCAGCAAAGCGCGCCATACCGGCCATTCAGCCCATTGCAATTTGATCCCGAAACCTGCCGTTTGCGCCGGTGCTCATGCATTATGACAGCGCCGGACTCACGAGACGATCGGAACATCGGCCATTGCCACTCTACCGTGACCACAGCTATCGTGTCGGTATGGCGTCGAGACCACTTCGGGATAGTGATGTCAGACAAGCTGCCTATCGGCGGTTGCTCACGCACGCCCAAGCCTGTCCCAATACCCTCGTTATCGACGAACTCGGTCTCGATCATGGTAGCTGCCGGATCGATATTGCCGTAATAAATGGCCATATTCGCGGCGTTGAAATCAAAGCTGGAGCCGATACCTTGGAGCGCTTGCCGCGGCAGGTGGCTGCCTATGGCGAGGTGGTCGACAAGGCCTTGTTGATCGTCGATCCCAAACATCTCGCGCCGGCCTTAACGATGGTGCCCGATTGGTGGGGCATCATGGTCGCCGAGCGCGGAACGACCCAAGGGGTGCGGTTCCGTCGCGTTCGACCGGAACGATCAAACAAGGGCGTCGATCCGCTCGTTCTGGCCCGTCTGCTGTGGCGGCCTGAAGCGCAGGCGATCCTCAAAAGCCTTGGCGTTTCGGAGCAAGAACTCCGCGCTCCACGCGCGACGCTCTACAAGATGTTGGTCGATAGGCTGCCGCTGCGCCGTCTCTCGCAGACTATCCGCGAAACTCTCAAGGCCCGAACATCATGGCGAGATCGGCCACCACTTTTGTGATGTGATGGTTCGAGCCGACCCAACGCCATGTGGAAAGGCTCCCGGTGCCGGCAATCCCGTCTCGGCATTGCTCGATATAGTCGCTGCCGGGCGAGAAACCCGAGCCCAGAAAATGGGCTGAGCCTGTGATAGTGCCGCTGCATCCCCGATACTGCCCGAACCCGTTGTCACGCACGTTGACGCCCTTGGCAATAATCCACCCATCGTCGCAGGCGTAACGGATTGTCGCCGAAGGCTTCACCTTCCTCATGTCCATTTGTGAGTACCCATTGGCGGCAATGGCATAGTCAGCAAATGTCGGTTTGCGGACGGTCTCGCCAAGAGCAGCCAGTAGCGCCCGGAAAAACGTCCATTCCCTTCGAGGCCAGAATTGGATCGGACCGGTGACCTCAGCCATTGAAGCGGGAAATGATGTACCGGCAAGAATGAGGCTGCGCGCAGTCGCCATCGCATTCGATGCCTGGATCGCAGCGGTGACGATGTTGATCAGCACGTCCTGTGGGTCCCATGCTGGTGCTTCGAGATCGAGGACGATATCGCAGTTGCCCATGGTCACACCGAGCTGCTGAAGTATTGCACCGACATTGGCGTCAAAGTCGGGATCTAGGGCTTCATCCAGAGAACAACGCAGTACCGCCCCGGTCTGCATCAATGCGTTCGCGGTCGTCACGGCCGCGCGATAGGCCGCGTTGTTGTCGAGTCTGATGACCGGGATAAGCGTTGCACCCCGTGCGAATGCCTCCTCGCATAGGAATTGCATTGGATGCTTACCGTCCTGCATCACCTCAGCCGGATCCAGCAGGCCGCAGTCGAGCAGCGCAAGGCGAGTTCCCCATTTTGCGCGAAAACGAGCGGCAAACTTTGCGACGTGATCGTCGATCGACTTCGAAGGAGTCCAGGTCTCGAAATCGAAATCGGGGGGTGTAACCTCGATAAGAGGAACGGTCCTGTCCTTGACGGCGTCCGGCAATCGCAAGAGCGCCTGGTATTCGCCCTGCCGCCATTTGAGGATCGGAACGTAGTCGGTGTGCGTGATCGGCATTTCGTCGCCTCTCAAATATCGAACTGGCGGCGAACTTCGCCATTGCCAACAAGCGTGCGGAACAGGGTGTAGTCATTCGCATCCCGCCGGATTCGGCCAGCGATCACTGCAGGTGACACGCCAAAGCGTTTTGCATCGGCCACGACCGCCTTGTCGTTGCGGGTGAAGCGCGACACCGCAAGGTTCCAATTCGCCTCCGGGATCAACGCCTCTTGCGCAAAGTAGTCGGCGTCCTGCTCGACCTTGTCAGCCGCCGGCGAATCATTGTCATCAAAGATCGCGGCATATTCACCCAACCGGATGTGCAGCTTCAGATGGCCGATCTCGTGGAGCAGCGTGAACCAGAAGTTGTCGAGCCGGTCGTGACGCAGGGTCATCGCGACAATTGCATGGTGATCGGCTGACGCCAGCGCGGCACCGTCAAGCAATGTGCCTGGCAGATGGCGTTCGATCACCAGCGATATGCCTGCATCGCGCAGGTAGTCGGCTGCAAGGCGTGGTCCGTTGTCTTTCAGACTGAGCCCGACAAGGCCGCGCACCCAGTCCGCTGTGAGACGGTCACGATCAAACGCCTGGTCGGGGGGATTGCGATCGGCCAGTGTCCGAACGCGCGCTTCCCAAGCGGCAATAGCAGCCTCATGAACTTGTCCGCTCGACCGCACCGACTTGCGGTGCAGGGCCATCGGTACAAACTGGGAATGTGCTCCGTGCAGAAATGCGGGGATCAGGTCGCCAGCGGCTTTCTTCGCCTGCGATAGCGTGCCCGAGAAGTCCTCGAACCAGCCACGCTTGAACATCTCGGCGAGCGGGAATGCCTGCCAGACTGATGGATCGACGCTATCGAGCTTCGGGCTGCCGACCAGTTGGGCGCGCTCGACGATGCGCACGTTGAGGGCGTCTGCCACCTCGGTGAGGCGGTCGAGGCTTGCCATCCGGTAGCGGTCCGACTCGTAACGCTGAATCTGTTGCTCGGCGACGCCGAGGAAATCACCGAGATCCTTCTGGCTCATGCCGCGCGCGATGCGGGCCTGAATGAGGATATCAGGCAGATCGTGCAGGCTGTCCGCCGAGAATTCTGAAATCTTGCCCGCGCGAAGGTCCTCGTAGAAGCGCACTTCCTCCTCGAGTTCGTCGATCTGGCTGCGAAGTGCCGAGCGCTGCGCCTTCGCGAACACTTCAGGGAAGTCGCTGGTCGGGGCCTCAAGCGCGGCAGCGGCTACCGTCAGCTTCTCGATCGAAGCCTTGGTCGACCTGTACTGCCTTTCGTTGGTGATCATGGCGTCGCTCCTTTCAGCGGCGCGAGCGGGATGCGGAGAATGCCCTTGGCTAGGCCGGACGACTTCTCGACTTGGAAGAA
>DAIMKE010000002.1:3437-23130 GCA_036721875.1 Bradyrhizobium sp.
CCCGTTGGGCATTCCGGCAATGAACATCTCACCGAGGTATTTTGCTTTTTGCGCTGCTCGCTTGTTGTCGAAATTGAGAAGGACCGGATCAAGCTTGGCTGGGTCGACCCCGTCATGCTCCCAGCAGCCGTCGTAGTCGCCCGGGTGCGGCTTCGCAGTCACGAAGCTACCATCAAGGTAGACATAGCTGCATCCGGCGAGAGCGAGGGCCTCCGCCATACGGACGAAGCCATTGAACAGCCACTTGCGATGCGGTGTGGTCGCGAAGCGCGCCTCGACCTCGGCTAGGGTCGTGTCGTGAATGCCGGGTGGCAGCACGGCCCAAGGGCAAGGGGAACCCAACTCGATCAAGTCCGGTATCATGGACACAACTATATCGTTGTGTCCAGTGTTTAGCAAGCTTGAGTGAGTGTTAGCCGGGTGCGTGATGCGCGGCCGACCAAAGACGTCATCCCAGCCTAAGTGCGGGCCGTCTGCGACCGGCCCATTTTCCGCCGCCCCTGATGGCGCGGCTTGCAACCGACTCAGGCAGCAGCCTTCGCTCGTAGGCTGTCCAGATAGTCCGACCACCATTGCGCCATGGCGACGCGCTCGTTCCAATGCGCCCCGCGAGTGTATGCCGCGCGCACCTTGTCTGGATCGCCATGGGCAAGCGCCCGTTCGATCGCATCGGGGTGCCACTTGCCGCTCTCATTGAGTAGCGTGGCGGCCATGGCGCGAAACCCATGGGCCGTCATTTCGTCGGTCGTGTAGCCCAGCCGCCTGAGGCCCGCATTCAGGGTGTTCTCGCTCATCGGACGGGCGCGGGTCCGGACCGACGGGAAGACATAGCCGGCAGGGCCAGTGATCGAGCAAACCTCTTTAAGAATTGCCACCGATTGCCGGGACAGAGGCACGCGGTGGATTTTCCGCATCTTCATCTTCTCGGCCGGAATGGTCCACAGCGCACCGTCGAGGTCGATCTCTTCCCACCGAGCATGGCGAAGCTCGCCCGGGCGCACAAACACATGAGGCGCAAGCTTTAGGGCAAGGCGGGTAAGCCCCATGCTCTCATAGCCGTCGATCGCCAGCAGCAGTTCGCCAACCTTTGTAGGTTCCAGGATCGCCGCATAGTGCGTCACCTTAGGTGTCGCGAGTGCGCCTCGAAGGTCACGCGTCGGATCCGAGGCTAGCCGCGCGGTCGCCACCGCATACCGAAACACCATGCCCGCCAGCTGCAAAGTCCGGCGGGCGCTCTCCAGCGTCCCCTTTGATTCGATCTTGCGAACTGCAGCCAGAACATCACCGGGCTCGATCTCCCCGATCGGCAGGCTGCCCAAGGCACCGTTGAGGCAGGACAGCAGATACTCGCTGCGCTTCACGGTCGCCGGAGACCAGCCGCCCTGGCCATCCGCCTTTCGTTTGGCGCAGTATTCGGCAGAGACGGAGGCAAAGGTGTTCATCGCCTCCGAACGCTCACGGACCTTGGCACGCTGCTTCTCCCGCGCAGGGTCCTTGCTGGCTGCCAGCTGTTCGCGGGCGGCATCGCGGCGCTTGCGCGCGTCGGCCAGGCTCACCTCCGGATAGGCACCGAAGGCCAACAGCTTCTCCTTGCCGGAATGCCGATATTTCAGCCGCCAGAGCTTCCCGCCAGCTGGTGTGACGAGCAGATAGAGGCCCGCGCCATCCGCCAGTTTATACTGTTTAACGGCAGGCTTCGCATGCCGGACGGCAAAGTCGGTCAATGCCATGATGGCTCTCCGTACCCCCAGGGTGACGTGCCATACCCCCAGCCTGTTTTGGCTTCCCCCAATCGTACCCCCAGTAACTCACGACTGCGGCTGAACGACGGTGGATGGGCATGGCTTGTGAGCCATCAAATACCGCAGATTTCCGGGGGTTGTCTAGCTCGGGACGGACGGCGCTGGACAGGGAAGTGGAGCGGGTAACGGGAATCGAACCCGTATATTCAGCTTGGAAGGCTGCTGCACTACCATTGTGCTATACCCGCGCACGCGGCAGGCGAGCGCCTTAGCCGAAATCGCGCGCGGCGGGCAAGCCGACTTTAGCGGGCGGCGGTAGCCGGTCGTATCGACTGGCGGGTATAAGCCTTCAGCACCTGGCCCTGGTAAAACACAGCCGATCGGCCCGTGACGAACAGACTGACGATCGCCGCGCCGACCGGATTGCCGAACCGGCCACCATTGTCGACGGTCCCTCGCTCATAATAGGTGCCGGACACCGGGAGGGTGCCCCCGGGGAGGTCGATGCTGCGCAGTTCGATGAGCAGCCGGCCGGGCTGGCCGGGAATGCTTCGACGGGTCACGCCCATTACGCGGCCGGTCGCCTGTGTGCCGGCGGGGATCACCACTTGGCCGTTCAGCTGCACATCGTCGGTAACGGTCAGCCCAAAAATATCGCCTTCCTCGGCATCCTTGCTCGACAAAGTTACGTTCAGTCGCAGCGACACTTCCGTGTTGACGGGCAGGCCGCCACGCCGATCATCGTGGGTGGCGATGCCATAGGGAACGGGCGGGCCGAATACCGACCGAGAACCACCAGCTCCCTCGGCCGCTGCGGCCCGCGGTTCCGGCGTGGCCGCAATCAGTGCCAAGCCGCCCAACATCACGAATCCCGCTCGCATCATCCATGCTCCACGCCAAGCATCAAACGCGCGCAGAATAGGCGATGTTCGCGGCAAGCGTGAGGGGCGGGAGGCGACGAAAACGCTGCGCCGCCGGCGGCAAACTCGGCCGCCTATCCCGAGATAAAGGCCAGCAGGTCCGCGTTCACGATGTCCGGGTGCGTGGTGCACATGCCGTGCGGCAGGCCCGCATAGGTCTTGAGCGTCCCATGGCGCAGCAGCGCGACGGCAAGCGGTGCTGAGTCCGCGTAGGGGACGATCTGGTCGTCGTCGCCGTGCATCACGAGCGTCGGCACGTCGATCTGCTTCAGGTCTTCGGTGAAGTCGGTCTCGCTGAACGCCTTGATGCAGTCGTAATGTGCCTTGGCACCGCCCATAATGCCCTGTCGCCACCAATTCTGGATGACGCCCTGGTCCACCTTGGCGCCCGGCCGGTTGAAGCCGTAAAACGGCCCTGAGGGAATATCGAGGAAGAACTGCGCGCGATTGGCGACGAGCGCCTGTCGGAAGCCGTCGAATATCTCGATCGGGAGACCGCCCGGATTCCGGTCCGACTTGACCATGATCGGTGGCACCGCGCCGATCAGCACCGCCTTTGCCACGCGTCCAGGCTTTGCGCGCGCGACGTAACGCGCGACCTCGCCGCCACCGGTCGAATGGCCGATATGGATGGCGCCGCGAAGGTCCAGTGCATCGGTCAGCGCCGCGACGTCGGCGGCGTAGCTATCCATTTCGTTACCGCTGTCGGTCTGGGTCGAGCGGCCATGGCCGCGGCGATCGTGCGCAATGACCCGGAAGCCCTTGAGCAGGAAGAACATCATCTGATTGTCCCAGTCGTCCGCGCTGAGCGGCCAGCCGTGATGGAAGACGATGGGGGTCGCGTCCTTCGCGCCCCAGTCCTTGTAGAATAATTGGGTGCCGTCGCTGGTCGTCACGAAAGTCATGCGCTCGGTTCCTTTTCATGCGGGGGCAGGGAAGGCGATGCGGCTCATATCCTGTCGCGCAGGCGGGATTGACGATGCCGGCGCACGGAGCTTCGGGTCGAGCCAAGATACCGGCGCGCAAAATCGGCTGCGCGCATATGCCAGATAGCACGCGGGTGCCGGTCGCTCCATCCGGTTCATGTCGGCAGGTGGAGACAGGCCGTCCGACGGTCGGGACCGGCAGCGATCCGAAAGGGCGTTGCCGCCGGTGGTGGCAGGGCTTGTATAGAACTTTCAAACCATAGCATTGATATATCTATGCTTTTTATAAGATTGAGAATCCTCCCCCACATTCTCCCCCACACTTTCTGAACTTTATTGCCGGTTACCGCGCGACTACCCCCACGGATAGCTACCGACCCGTTACGGATGTTCGCGCTCGGCGGCAAAGATTGCGGCGGGCCTCTCTTCGATGTCGGTCGTCGGCGGTGTCAGTCGCTGACGGCATACCGCATGAAGGAAGCGGACCATTGCGACATTGCCAGGATCAGCCGACAGGGCGACGTCAAGATCGACCATGCGAAGTCGCAATCTCCCTGTTGCCAACGCAAGCAGGAACTCGGCAGCGGCGCCACCACGCTCGGTGTTTGACGCAGCAATGATCCGGCGGATTAGGCGCCCCAGCTCTCGGCTGTCCGGTGCCGCGTCTGCAAAATTCATCTCGAAGGGATGTGCCGCGCGCAGGATGCTTGCCTGGATAATATCATCGTTGAAACGGCCGAAATTCTCCGGGGCGAGGATCGTCTGCTGGAACCAGTTGCTCTTGATCGCCGGCCGCTGTCCGCGATGGGCGTTCGCCCGCAACTGCTGGAGCACCGAGGCGATCGTGACATAGACATCAGCTTGGCTGTGCGTGCGCTCGGGAACCCCGTCGGGCCAGAATACGAAGCCCGGCTGCAGGCTGAGCTTGCTGCCGGTCGCGTTGGGCAGGAAGATATCGTCGCGAAGCGGCTCCGACGCCTTGCGCAGCCGGGCGACGCGCGCACGGATGGCAGGCTGCAAACCGCTCGGGATCAGCGCGTCAAGGTCGGGATCGATCAGCAGTCGGAGTTCGGCGGTCCATGGATTGTGCTCGCTCGACTGCGGCAGGATCATCCGCTCCACTTCGATCATCTGGTAGGGGTAGGGATTGACTGTCTGGATAAGCGTTTGTCCTAGCGTCTCGCGGCGCGGCTCCCCGGTCGATTTCGAAAAGCCGGCCAGATAGAGCAGCGGCGCACTCGGCGCGATACTGCGCAAATCGCGGCTGATATCGAGCAGGCTCCTCCCGCTCTCGATCACAAGCCCGGCAATCACGATCGCCGACTGGGTCTGCGTCGGGATGCTGCCCAGCTCTGTCCGGCGGACCATCTGCGCGGGTGCCGGCGCGAAACGTGCGATCTGATCGGCAAAGCCTTCTGACGCCTCATCCACCGCGATCACATGACCAAGACTCGCTGGCAGGGACCGCCGCAGAACATAGTTGAGGCGCTTCTGGAACTCCGCATGGGCGAGCAACGTAACGGGCTCGACATTGAACTGGCGCGGCTGCTTGCCCACCGTCCGGCCAAGCCCGATCGCGAACAATGCACCGCCGGCATATCGCTCCATGAGCGTGGCCAGTCCCGCCGGCGCATCCTTTTTGGCAATCAGCAGCGAATCTTGCTGTGGCCCGGCGAAGTCGAACTGGTCGCCCTGCAACTTGATAGCATGCGATCCCGCGCTGCATATCTTGCAGCCGTCCGGCCCCTCTACTGACGGAAGGGTGGCTACGCCTTCGACGTTCTCGCGCGGATCGTGACGCAGATCGCATACGATGTTCGAGCCGCTCTGATCAGCGCCGAGAAAGAGAATATGCGTGACCTGCGCCGGTGCAAAGCCATGGGCGGCGATCAACTTGCTCGCCATTGAGCCGCTGGAGGAGGCCGAGATGAGCACGCAGGAATCAGCCAGCTGCGTGAAGCGATAGTCGCCGACGCCCGCATAGGATGAGAAATTGTCGGCCAGGATCGGGACGGCACCCTCGAACGAGGACCGCTGCTCGTTGATCGCCGCCACGACCGCATAGAGCGATGGCGTGTCGAGATAGGCCGTCGTCGCCCGCTCCGGCACATTGGGCAAGGTGCAGAAGCCGATGAACGCAATCTCCGCACCGCGGGCGAGGATGTTCGACAGGCGTATGAACCGCTCGGTGTGCCGGCCCGACGGATTCTCGAAATGATAGGTCGCGGTCGATTCGACGAAACCATGCCGAGTATTGAAGATGTTAGTGACCGCGCGGCGCCGGAAGTCGGCGAACTTGACGACGCGCTTTGGCGTCGGTCCGGTTACCTGCGCGCGCCGGGCCTCACCACCAGCACAATCATATCCGATTAACGTCACACTTGCCCGACCGGCCAGGCGCGCCAGCGTCGCGACATTCTGCGAGTCCTCGGCAAGCTGCCGCAGGGTCGTCACGAAGCTCGGATCGCGCACCACGATCACAACCTCGTCGGGAACCAGATTGCGCTCGATCTCGCTCTCGATCGCTGTCGCCAGCGCCTCCGGGTCGAGTTCTCTAGTCGCCGCAAAGATTAGCAGGACATCGTAACGCGATGCCTTGCGGGCGATCTCGAACCGGAAAGGGTAGATCGCATTCATCATGGCCGGCGCATCGGGATGAGAACCGTCAGCAAGCTACCCGCAACGGGAGCCAGCGCCGCCAGGTCGGCCTGCTCATAGCGCTGCAGAATCGCCTCGGCCGGCTGATCCTCGGCGGAAAAGTCGATATAGAAGGACAGACGGCCCGTGCGCAGGCGCAGGAACCCCTTCTGCCGGCGCAGCAGCCGCATCACATGCGGCAGCCCTTCGCCGAAGCGGCTCTCGCCCTTGGCGCTGCCGCGACCGAAGCACGCCCTTACAGCGGCTTCTTCGACATCGAGCGACAGCTGATCGAGCGGCGTCCCGGTCCAGGTCGCCGCAAAGCCCGGCCCGGAGTCGAGCACCGACAGCTCGAACAGATGCGTATAGGTCGCGCCCTGCGGTACGATCAGCGCATCGCAATAGTGCGCCAGCGGCGGATATTCCCCGACGATCCGGGCCAGCTGGTCGGGCGCAAGCTGGTGGTGGTTGGTTTTGATCGCCCGGATCGACACATCGAGCAGGTCGCCCGCAATGTCCGACAAGGCGTGATCCTCTGTGTTCTTGAAGATCTCATACAGCATCGCCCCGATCGCGTCGGCGGCATCCGGCGGCACATGCGCGCGATAGCTTCCCTTGATCGCTGCGCGCAACAGCCAGGCCGCAAGATCGCGGAAGTTCTCGCGGGGACGCAGGCCCGACCCGCTACGGGGGTCCGGCAGATAGAGAAGATAGGGTGTGTCGCGGCCGAGATGGTCAGCGCAGACGATCTCGGCCGAAGGACCACGATAGCCTTGTTTGGGCCGCACGCTTTGAAGCTGTTCGAGCCGGTCGAGCGCGGCACGACGTAGCGCCTCGTGAACAGAGCGGACCGGGCCTTGGCCAAGCGCTTCGTCCGCGCATAGTGCTGCGATGAGGCCGGGCATGCGGCGAACGAAATCGTCGATCTGCGCTTGGGTCTCGATGAAGGTTTCGAGTGGGGTTCCGGGGTTCTTCTGCGCCCAGGAAATGACCAGCTGCGCCAGACTTGCTTCCGCGCCTCCGGTCAGATGCCGCGGATTACTCGGCAGCTTTAGCGGCTCACCGGGCGCGGCCTTGGCAAGCACGTCCAGCGCCCGCTCCGTGGCGGCAATAGTCGATTGCCCTGCGATTCGCACAAGTCCTCCCGTCGGCGCCTTTTTGCGGCACTAACCGGTGGGGGTCCAGAACAAGCAGCATTCATCATGATCGACATCAGAGGCCGCTCCCGCCGGCAACGGGATAAAGGTTCGGCAATCTGCTTCGGGATGGCAGCTGGCCCCGAATAGGAAGAAATAGACAACACACCGTACGCAACAAATCGCAGGCTCAAAGCCAGCATTTCTGCGGCTTTCCAGAGATGGCAGCTTCCCAGTCAGATTCAATTGACGGCCGATCGGCAAATCAGATTCGATTTGGCACCCTCAAAAAGCGCGCAAATCAGCCATTCCGTGACCAGGTTAACAACAAACGGCAGACTTTGAATCCAAGTCATTTCGAGTGATTGCCGCCGAAGCCGATGCCTCAGTTTTTGCCCTCGCCTTCATACAGCCCGCGCTGAAATCCGAGGAACGTCGAACGGATTTCGGCCACCGATCCAAGTTCGCGCACGGCATCCAACGGCGTTCCGTATTTCAGTTCCAGCAGTGCTGGCAGCTTGCCGTCGTCCAGCTCGCTTTCGCCAACGGTCGCGTATTGCGACAGGACGAAATCCAGGAAGTCGCGCTGCTTGTCGCCGTAGCGCGAGAGGATCGCTTCGCGCCGGGTATCTGCCCGCTCGATCCGTTTCAGGGGCGGGCGCGCCCAGGCGATGAAAGCCAGCACGTCGAACAGGTCACTCTCCTGCGAATCCGTCGCCCGACGAATGCCGTCGAGCGCCTCGCCGGTGAAGCCGCGTTCGGCCAGGCCCTCGACCAGCTTGCGTCGGGTGTCCGGCTGGCTCCAGATCGTGCGCAGCTCGTCCTCATCGCGGAACAGATCAGGCAACTGGCCGAACAGGTCTTCGATGAACTGCTGCGCTGAAACCGGCTTTCCGTCCACGGCCCAGAAGGTCGTGGCGCTGATATGCTGGAAGGCGCGTTCTTTCCCGTCCGCCAGCCGGATGACCAGCTTGGTCTTCGGCGGCTCGGGGTCCGGTCCCGGTTCGGGCGGCTCCGGCGGATCGCCTTCCGGCTTACCATCACGCGGCCCCTTGGGCGGCTCAGGGTCCAGCGGCTCGCCATCCCATTCGGGATCGTTGAAATGCTCATAGGCCTTCACGAAATCGAGGATCGTGAAATAGTCCTTGCCGTCGAACAGCCGAGTGCCCCGCCCGATGATCTGTTTGAACTCGATCATCGAATTGACCGGCCGCATCAGCACGATGTTGCGGACGTTTCGCGCATCAACACCCGTGGACAGCTTCTGCGAGGTCGTCAGGATCGTCGGGATGGTCTTGTCGTTGTCCTGAAAGGTGCGCAGCCACTGGTCGCCGATCGCGCCGTCGGAAGCGGTGACGCGGACGCAATAGTTCGGGTTGGTGCTGGTCTTCACCTGATTGATCAGGTCGCGGACGATACCGGCATGTTCCTGCGTCGCGCAGAACACGATCGTCTTTTCGCGCTGGTCGATCATGTCCATGAAGGTACGGACGCGGTAGGCCTCGCGCTCGCGGATTTCGATGGTGCGGTTGAAGTCGCCTTCGGTGTAGCGCTTGCCGTCCTCCACCTCGCCTTCGATCACGTCATCATCGGACGTGTAGACATATTCGTCGATCGTGGTCCCGATCTGGCGGACCTTGAATGGCGTCAGATAGCCGTCGTTGATCCCCTCTTTCAGCGAGTAGGTGTAAACCGGCTGGCCGAAATAGGCGTAGGTGTCGGCGTTGTTCTTGCGCTTCGGCGTGGCGGTCAGGCCGATCTGCACGGCGGGCGCGAAATAGTCGAGGATCGCGCGCCATTCGCTTTCGTCCTTCGCGCCGCCGCGATGGCATTCGTCGATGATGATGCAGTCGAAGAAATCAGGCGGGTAATCGCCGAAATAGGGCGCGGGGTCGCCGTTGGCGTCGGTGCCGCTGGTGAAGGTCTGGAAGATGGTGAAGAACACGCTGGCGTTCTTCGGCACCGCGCCTTTCTTCCGAATGTCGCCCGGCGTGATCCGCGCCAGCGCGCCATCGTCGAAGGTGTTGCGATCGGCCAGGAACAGGATGCGCGGATACCGCTGCGGCTCGCCTGCCGCCTTCCAGTCTGACAGATTCCAGCGGGCATGGAACAGCTTCCAGGCGATCTGGAAGGCGATGGCAGTCTTGCCGGTTCCGGTGGCGAGCGTCAGCAGCACACGGCTGCGGTCTTCGGTTATCGCCTCCAGCACGCGCTCAATGGCATTGTGCTGGTAATAGCGCGGCTCGAAGCGCCCGCCGCCGGTTTCATAGGCGACGGCGGCAAAGCGGTCACGCCAGAGGTTTGCCTCGGCAAAGGTGGCCTCCCACAATTCCTGCGGCGTGGGGTAACGATCGACCAGTGCTTCCGCGCCGGTCTGCATGTCGATGCGGTAAATCTGCTTGCCGTTGCTGGCATAAGCGAAGCGGCATTGCAGGCGGGCGGCATAGTCCTTCGCCTGCCCGACGCCCTCGGTATAGCTCTTGGTCGCGGCCTTGGCTTCGAGCGTCGCCAGCTTGGTGTTGCGATAGACCAGCACATAATCGCAGGAGAGCGCACGAGCGCGCTTACCCTTGCCCATGATCCGCCCGGGCGCGATCACCTCGCGCCGGGTGCGGCTGCCATCGACCACGCCCCAACCGGCCTCGCGCAGCGCAGGGTCGATCAATTCGGCGCGGGTCTCGGCTTCGTTCATGCGGCAGACTTCGGCTGATCAGCGCGCACGCCCATCATGTCGCGAACCTTGTCGACGAACCCGTCGTGATCCTCCCGCATCGCAATTTTCTTAAGCGAACGGCCCACGCCGTCCCACTGGTCGACCTGCGCCTTTTGCCGTTTGTATCGATCAAATCGCTGCCAGATAAATGACAAAACTTCGGTCCAAGTCAGTTGGGTTATGCCTGCATATTTCTTCGCGATCTCCGAATCGGTCTCGCGGCCCACCAATATCAGCCGAATGCGCGGGTAATTTGGATCATTGAATGATCCTGCCGAGTATAGTGCGTTGGCCGCATCGGCTACGATGGTGGTCGGCAGACTTCCGATAGCCGCGAGCACGCGATGGATGTTTTGACTCTCCTCGCTCGTCCAAGGGCCGTTTAAGGCGCAGCGACCAGTCTTGATCTCAACGATGACAATATCGGTCCGGTCAGCGAGCAATTGAAGCCGTTCAGCATCATCCTGCATCAAATCTGTTGGATCATCGATTAGGCGCTCAGCGCGGAAGGGAAAGCGCACTCCAATCAGGTCGGCGTCAGTTCGTTGCCCGCCATAGAGCTTCGGATGGACCACAAAGTTTTCGATCTGAAGGAATCCGTTCAGGCGAAAATACCAGTAGGCAACGCGCTCCGGTGCCAACGTGCAAGGAGGTTGGCGTTCCGGGGTCGGCGCGGCGTTTTTCATGCAGCGATGGTTTCAGGCATGGCGGCGGTGAGTTCACCAGTGAAGGCGCAATGTAGGAGGGATTGCTTCAGTTTAGAGAACTGCTCCAGCTTACGGCTATAAATCGCCGACAATTTCAAAATTTCAGATTTCACAGCGTCGGCTTTTGCAACGAAATCCAATTGTGTCGCCTCATCCGGGATAGCGATTTTCAAAGGCTCGATGTCATAATTATTGATCTGCGGTATCGATGATCCGCTTCCAAGAAGACGCATGTCCACATTCTGGAAATAGTAGTTCAGAAATCTTGCTGTCAGTCGCGGCCCCGGTATGACAGACATAATATTCAAATCGGCCGCCATGGGCGTGGCAACCAATCGCTTCTTGTTGGTCATGATTGCGCCTCCCCGCTTGGGGAAAATCGTCGCACCGGCCGGAATAAGGGCATTGCGCCCTACATCGCTGCGCCTCAGAAATCGTGATGAGGTCGTGATTCTATCAAGATTGTCCGGGTGCGACATGTCGGCAACCTTGACATACGGGATTTCGCCAGATGGCTGTTCCAACTCGGCTCTAACGGTCGTTCCGCTTCGCAAAGTGCAGACTTCGCCAATGGTGGAAACATCCCAGTCGTTGGTTGTGCCGTCAAAAGTGGCCGACAGAAAATCGTCCAACAGCTTCCGCGCATTGGCAAGGTTCTTTTCGGCGTTGGAGGTTGCGGTGGCGATGGCGGCGAAGGCCTCATCCAGCACCGCCACAATCCGCCGCTGTTCATCGAGCGCGGGCAGAGCGAACCTCATGGATTTCAGATTCTTCAGGATCACGCGGCGTATGGCGACACCCGTCTTTCGACCAATCACCTCGGCCAAAAAGTCCGGTGACTGAAGACAATACGCCAAGAAACCGGAATCGATAATCGAGGGGTCCGGGCGTAGAATGGCAAGCGAGGAAAGAACAACAAAAGCCTCATCGGTGCTGACCAATGCTACCTTTCCTACGGTTCCATCCTTTGAGAACAATACGTCGCCCTTACGCGGGGCGCAGCCATTGCGCTTCAGGTCCGCGTAGTCTGCATCCGCAACGAACTTGCATCCAACAAAGTCGATCACTCCACCATCCAAATCCCGAACAGTGATGTAAGGGAAACCCTCAGTTGTCGTGGCTGGCGAATAGTGGCTGCCGTCCGTGATTGTCTGGCAGACATCCTGAAGCGACACGCGAGGCCAGCTGCTCACAGCAGTTCCCTCACGCGCGCCAAAATCTCAGCACTCTCGGCATCCAGCATGGCGATCTCGTCGAGAATCTCCTGCGGGCTGCGCAGCGTCTCGGTTTCGGGCACATTGGGGTTTCGCACGGTCAAGTCGAGGTTCACGGGATCGAGCGTATCCGCCGCCACGCTCCACGCGTTCGGGCCGTCAGCGAAGCTCGCCTGCCGTTCGATGAAATCCGCCATGTCGGCATCGTTCAGCGGGTTGGTCTTGCCCATATTGCGGCCGGGATCGAGCCGGTAATACCAGACGCGGCGGGTCGGCTCGCCCTTGTCGAAGAACAGCACCACGGTCTTGACCCCCGCGCCCTGAAACGTGCCGCCGGGCATGTCGAGCACGGTGTGCAGGTTGCAGCTTTCCAGCAGTTCACGGCGCAGCGCCACGCTGGCGTTGTCGGTGTTCGACAGGAAGGTGTTCTTGATCACCACCGCCGCCGATCCACCCGCGCGCAGCGATTTGATGAAGTGCTGGAGGAACAGATAGGCGGTCTCCCCGGTCTTGATCGGGAAGTTCTGCTGGATTTCCGGCCGCTCCTTGCCACCAAAGGGCGGGTTGGCCAGGATGACATCGAAGCGGTCCTTCTCCTGAATGTCCAGCACCTGCTCGGCCAGGGTGTTGGTGTGGACGATATTGGGCGCTTCGATCCCGTGCAGGATCATGTTCATCGTGCCGATGACGTAGGCGAGGCTCTTCTTCTCCTTGGCGAAGAAGGTGCGCTTCTGGAGCTTTTCGAGGTCGCCGGCGGTCTTCGCCAGCGGTCGGAGGTAGTCATAGGCTTCGCACAGGAAGCCGCAGGAGCCCGCCGCGCCGTCATAGACGGTATCGTTCAGCGTCGGCTTCACCACCTTGATCATCGCGCGGATCAGCGGGCGCGGGGTGTAATATTCCCCCCCATTGCGCCCGGCGTTGCCCATGTTCTTGATCTTGGCTTCGTACAGCTCCGAAAGCTCGTGCTTCTGGTTCTGGCTGCCGAAGGACAGTTCGTCGATCGCGTCGATCGCGTCGCGCAGCGAGTAGCCGGATTGGAACTTGTTGCGGATTTCGCCGAAAATCTCGCCGATCTTGTATTCGATGGTATCGGCGCTGGTCGCGCGACCCTTAAACCCTTCCAGATAGGGGAACAGCTCGCGGTTCACATAGCCGATCAGGTCCGGCCCGGACTTGGCGCGGTTGTGATCGAGCTTGCCGGCGGCATCCTTCGGCGCCGCCCACAGGCCCCAGCGATGCGCGGCGTCGATGATCGGGGTGTAGACCTGCCCGCGCAGTTCCGCTTCCGTGGCGCGGCTGGTCTCCAGATCGTCGAGGTATTTCAGGAACAGCAGCCAGCTGGTCTGTTCGGTGTAGTCCAGCTCAGAAGCGCAGCCGGCTTCCTTGCGAAGAATATCGTCGAGGTTCTTGAAGGTCTGTTCGAACATGTGGCGAGAGGTAGCAGCGGTTTGGGAACGGCGACAAGCGGGGATCACGCGGCCTTGCGCCTGATCTTGGCCAGCAGTTCTAGAATGTCGGGATCGTCCAAAATATCTCGGTCGGCCGCCGGACGACTGGCACGGATCAATTCGGCCTGCCGGTGAAGCGGCACGGTGCCGTAACTGGTGAATGTCGTCAGCACGTCGCTATGGCCCAGGTTCTGGCTCCAGGCCTTCATTTCCTCGGGCGTGAGGTCCAGCGTCATAGCGTGGCGCACCAGCATGTCGCGGAAGCTGTGCGGGTTGTAGTAGGGCAGACCCGCGCCTTCGAAGGCCCGCCGGAACAGATCGCGGATCGGGCCGCTCGATGCCCAACCGTGGCGGGCCAGGCCTTGCGGCTGGAACCCGCCGGTTCCATCCAGGCCCATGGCGGTCGCCGGAAACAGCGGATCATCCGGCCCCCACAGATGTTGCTCGCGCAGTTCGCCGATCCAGTCCGTCACGATGCCCAGCGCGCCGTCGCAGACCGGCATGAACACGGTGCGGAACGACTTGGCGAACTTCGTCGCGACGGTGCGGGCATCCTGTTCGACGAAGCCGCCATCGAGATTGACGTGACCCAGCCGGAAGGTCGCCAGTGCCATGACTCGCGCGCCCGTAATCGCGGCGAAGGCCACTAGCGCCCGGTCGCGCCGTTCCAGCACGGTGGCGACGGGCATGGCTGCGAGGACATGGCGGACCTGATCGAGCGTCGGCACGGCCTTCTCACGCCTGGCACGGGCGATCGAAGCATCCTTCTCGCTCAGGTTGAAATAGTCGGCATCGGCATAGTCCAGATGCGATCGGAAGCCCGGTTCGCGCGCGAGCCATTCGAAAAACGCCTTCAGGTCGCGCAGGGTGGATTGCACCGTCGCCTTGCTCAGCTTCTCGCCGGAACGAGCGTTGATGCTCTCGCCCAGCCGGCGCTTGAAGGCCACGGCCTGTTCGCGGTGAAACCGCTTGAAGTCCTTGTGCCCGGTGCTGGCTTCGAAGCGGGCGAGCGAAGCTGCAACGCGATCGACCGTCGCCGTGTCCCGCCCCTTGGCTTCGGCCAGGAAGCGGAAATAGTCGCGCTTCACCCGTTCGTTCGATGCGTTGTGTTTTGCCATGGTCTAGCTCGGCCTTTCGGAGTCACAATCAAAGGAAGGATCAGCCTGCCCACTTAGGCTTGCCCGGCCTTCCGCGAATTGGACGGTGCAACCGGGCATCACCTTGGCAATGTCGGCCTCGCGAACTCGCCGGTGCATGATTGCTTCGCAGCTCTCGCACAGGGCGCGCAGGTTACCGCTTCCAGGCCGCATGGGGACGAAATCCACCATGCCCAGCGCGGGGCGACGTGGGCAGCGGCAGCGGAAGCAATAGAGGGTGCCAGGCCGGCACGGACGCTTCCGGCCAGCGTTGCGGCGGACGAGGAAGTCGCGAACGGCCGCACCTTGGAACAGGGTCGGCCAGGCGTTGTCGATCGGCTTGAGGCCATCCCGCTGCCAGTTGCGCACCGTGTTCTTGTGTACGTCGCAGCAGCGGGCGAGTTCATCGACACTGTAGCTTCGATGCTGCTTCACTCGATTGGGACTGGCCCGGCGGGCGGGCATGACGCTCAGGCCTGCCCGTCGATCAGGGCGTGGAGGCTGTCCGCCGGGATGACGACGCGGCCACCGATGCGTTTGGCGCGGAGCCGGCCAGCCGCGATGTGATTGTAGATCGTGGTTCGGCCCAGGCTGGAAACGTGGCAGGCTTCGCGGATGCTATAAGCGAGCTTGGGAAGTTCGGGCTTTTCGGACGGCATGGAAACACCTCGTTGCGGATTGAACGAGGCCAAACATCGGCAGTCGAAAATCGAGCGGATAGCCGGCGCGAAAAACTGGCGAATCGAATCGGCGTTACGATTTTCGCTTTGCCCCGGCGCCATCGCGCCCGTGCTCGCGCGCTAGGTCGGGCCAAACCCTCAGGTTGAACCCACGTTCACTGAGCCGACCTGCGAATTTTGCCAGCGCCGCCTTGCGGAAATCTGCTTTTGAGCGCCGCTTCTCTGGGTCGGCTGCGAACTCCTGAACTAGCCACCCTCGGCAATCCCGCTCGCCGGTCGTCGTCGATTGTTCGATTGCGGGTGCCATCTGCTGATCGGCAGGCGGCGCAGGCCAGCGATCAAGAATGTCGCGGCGAAGAAAGCGAATCTCGTCTGCCCCATCAGGCCACGTCATAGATAGCCAGCCCTCTTGGAGATTGAACACAAGTTCCGGTGTGTCTGGCGACAGGCCACCCCTGAAGCGCACCAGTTCCTCCCAGGCGACAGAGATACAGGTGCAATGCTTCAGCGCGGCCAGTCTGAAATCGCGCACCGCACCGCAATCGCACTTCGCGTAGGTAATCGCGGTGTGCAGCCAACCCAAAGCCTGCGTGTTGTATCTGCAAACTCCATCGGTCGCGACCGGTTCGTCGTCGCCTTCTGCGCGGCGAAAATAGCCCATTCTGGCCAAAGCAAGGTAGTCTCGGGTCGCAATCCAGGCCAACGCCTTCGGAAAAGTCCAGATCGGCTCCTGTTTCGCCTCGGGGAGCGATATTTCGTGCCAGGCCCAGTCGAGCGTAAGCGCATTTTCTAACACATAGCGCGTGCGGATTCGGAGGCAGTCATACATTGCGATCCATTCGTAAAGATCGCTGACCAGCCCTTCCCACCCGTCGATCTCTTCTGCACCTTCCAATTTCAGCAAGCTGTAGAGCGCCCGGAACCAATGAACAGAACCGATAGCAAAATCTTGGAGTAGATCATGACTTGGCGGAAGGGTCGCGAAAGCATAGTTCAAGCCAGCCTCTTCGCGATCCCATTGGTCGGCAATGATCTGGCATATGCGCGCAATGGGCGGCGCGTATTCATACGGCTCGGTTTGCAGTCGCAGTATCTCAAAGGCATCGCCGCCGCTGATCCACTTAGGCTCAGGAAGCCAGTCGCGGCCGGGCTTCTCGGGGTCTTTCGGGGACAAAGGAATGGGCGAGTTTGAAACGCCATGTTTCGCCCAATGCTCGCGCAGTTCGATCAACTGCTTTTGCGCTCGACCCAGTGGGTCTGCGCGCATTGCCTCCGTCAGAGGATTGATTCTCTTGGTATCGTTGCCCAATCCGCTTCCCTCGCGGCACCCATGTTGAAGCGGGGAAACACGTGGGATGCGTGCTTATCGGCTGGCCTGCCTATCCCCGGATTGCAGCATAGGAGAACAGACCGGGAATATTCAATACGCAACGCCTGGAGAGCACCATAATATCGGGGAAAATAGGCACCGAAAGATCAGGCAACAGCGGGCGGATGTTCACACCGCCTTCTTCCCTGTCAGCGGCACGACTTTGCCTGAGCCAGCGGCTCCGCTCGCACAGAACCGCCCCCACGCTTCCATTAGCTTCACCCGCGCGCCCGGCTGGCCGGGCGTGCCGAGGTACGTCGTGCGGCGATAGGCGGCCTGCACCGCGTCGGGCGTCTTGTGCGCTAGCGCGGCTTCCACCACGGCATCGGGGAAGCCTTCGTTCGCGGCCCAATCGGTCAGCGCAGAGCGAAAGCCGTGGACATGATAAGGCTCGCTCATGTCGCGCAGCACCTTCAGAAGCGTCATGTCCGACATCGGCTTGCCCATCGCGCCGGGGAAAACGACATTGGTATCCACCAGCCGCAAGGCATCGGCCTTAGCCAGTACCGCTAGAGCCGCGTCGGACAGCGGAACCATGTGCGCCTTGCCTCGCTTCATGTGATCGGCGGGAATCGTCCACATACGCCCTTCAAGGTCAAATTCGGCCCATGTCGCTAGCCGGACCTCTTGCGAGCGCGCGCCGGTCAGGATGAGCAGGTCCAGCGCCAGCCGCCCAAAGGATGGCTTGCGGCGCAACGCGGTGAAGAAACCGGGCAACGCGACATAGGGCATGGCCTTGCGGTTTTCCCGCGCCTTCACCTGCCGGGGAAGACCGCGCCCAGCTTTCAGGCTGCTATTCCCCGAAGGCGCTTCGCGTGAACGCCAGCCCTTGGCGTGGGCATAGTCGAGCACAGCGCAAATCCGGTTGCGCACTTGCCGGGCGGTTTCGGGAATCTCCTGCCAGATCGGCGTCAGCACGGTGATAATATCGGCGGCAGTGATTCCCCCGGTGGGTATCTCGCCCAGCTTCGGGAAGGCGTAGTTTTCCAGACTGGCGAGCCACTGACGCGCATAGACAGCGCTTTTCCAGCCCGCTTCGTTCTCGGAGTGATATTGGCGGGCGGCGTCGCGGAAGGTCACCTTGGCAGCGGTTTCGCCCTTCTTCTCGGCCAGAACGTCGCGCCGGTCGATCTTGACCGCCTTGCGATACCCGCTGGCCTTCTCACGCGCTTCCGCCAGCGACAGCAACTTGGCACTGCCCAGCCCAATATCCTGCCGCTTGCCGTCACGCTGGAGTCGCAAGGTCCATGACGCACCGCCTCGTTTATCCACCTTCAGGAACAGCCCTTCCCCGTCCTGATAGGTGCCCGGATTCGCCAAAGCTGCCTTGACCGCCAGCGCCGTAAGCTTGCCCATCGCATTTCCCCCACACTTTCACGCCCCATTTCGAGAGGCCAATGTGTGGGGGAAAGCCAATTTCCCCCCACACTTCCCCCACACTTCGCTCCGGCTGCATGCGAACGATAGCGGACGAAGGGGGACGATTTCGGGATGATACGCTAGGTTTTCCGGGACTTCTAGGGACTTCGGTGAACGTCGGCGGAAAGGTTGGTGGTGGACAGGGCTGGATTCGAACCAGCGTACGCTCTCGCGGGCAGATTTACAGTCTGCTGCCTTTAACCACTCGGCCACCTGTCCATTGGGCCGCCTTGTCAAGCGAGCGGGTGCCAATGCCGAAGCGGGCACCCCCTGTCAACGCCTTGCACGCCGCCGGCACCGACCCTAGCGTCACGCTCGATCATCTTCGGCACGAAAGGACCCTGTTTCCATGGCAAGGCGCGGCCATCGCCCCTCGCAACCTCATTCGGGCCGCCCCCGCTTCTGGGGCCGCCACGCCGTGCTGGCGGCGCTGGCCAATCCGGAGCGGACGGTGCGCAAATTGTGGGGCACGCGCGAAGCCTTGGCGGCGCTCGATCTGCCGCCGGTGCTGCAGATCACCTATGCCGACGTGGCCGACCTCGCCCGGCTGGTGCCGGGCGACGCCCCCCACCAGGGCCTGGTGGCGGAGGTCGAGCCGTTGGAGGACATGTGGCTCGGCGACCTGCTGGAGCAGGGGGTGAACGACACGCGGCCGATCCTGATGCTCGACCAGGTGACTGATCCGCACAATGTCGGCGCGATCCTGCGTTCGGCGGCCGCGTTCGACGCACTGGGCATCGTCACCCAGGACCGGCATTCGCCACCCGAATCGGGCACGGTCGCGCGGTCGGCATCGGGCGCACTGGAGGTCGTGCCGTGGGTGCGCGTCGTCAACCTCGCCCGCGCGCTCGACGAGATTGCGGAGGCCGGCTATTGGCGGATCGGGCTGACGGGCGCGGTCGACACGACGCTCGCCCAGGCGCTGGGGCCGGGCAAGGTCTGCCTGGTGCTGGGCGCGGAGGGCGAAGGGATGCGCCACAACACCCAGGCGCATTGCGATACGCTCGCCCGGCTGCCGATCGGGCCGAAGGTCGAGAGCCTCAACGTGTCGAATGCCGCCGCGATCGCGCTCTATGCGGCGGCGGCGCGCAGCTGAGCCCGGTGCGCGCGACGGTTCCCGCCCGCCGCATTCCACGCTAAGGGCGCGCGCATGACCAATCACAGCCCCGATCCGGCGATGCTCGCCAAGGCCGAAACGCTGACCGAGGCGCTGCCCTATATGCAGCGTTATGCCGGCGCGACCTTTGTCGTGAAATATGGCGGCCACGCGATGGGCGATGCCGAGCTGGCACGCGATTTCGCCGAGGACGTCGTGCTGATGAAGGCGGTGGGCATCAACCCGGTCGTCGTCCATGGCGGCGGCCCGCAGATCGGTGCGATGCTGAAGCAACTGGGCGTCGAATCGCGCTTCGTCGACGGCTTGCGGGTCACCGATTCCGAAACCGCGCGTGTCGCGGAAATGGTGCTGTCGGGTGCGATCAACAAGGAAATCGTCGCCTGGATCGGCGCGGCGGGCGGCAAGGCGGTCGGCATCTCCGGCAAGGACGGCGGTTTCGTGCGCGCGGCGAAGGTGACGCGCACGACGCGGGACCCGGACAGCAATATCGAAAGCGTCGTCGATCTGGGCTTTGTCGGCGAACCGGAGT
>DAIMKE010000003.1:0-22640 GCA_036721875.1 Bradyrhizobium sp.
GAGCAGCGTTGCACGCTGCACCGCGCCGGGACACGATGGCTTCACCTACCGCCCTCGCCGTTTCGCCCGCCCCGGCAACGCCGCCTCGACCAGCGCATGCGCGGCCTCGCCCGCCGTCTCCATGTAGCTGGGATCGCGGTGCAGCAGCACGACGGCGAAGGAGCCGTCGAGCAGCAGCAAAATCTGCCTCGCGAGCTGCGCCGCCTGCGCGATCCCGGCTTGTGCAAAGGTCTCCCGCAGCCAAGCCTCGAACTTCTTCTTGTGGGCAGCGCCGACCTTCATGGCGGGATGGCCGGGCAGGTTGGCGAGTTCGGCGGAGGTTCGCAGGAAGCCACAGCCCTTCCATTTGGGATGCCGCGCCGAGCGCGCGAGATTGCGGAAGATGCGCTCGACCTGCGCCGGCAAGCCGTCGTCGGCCTCGCTGAACCACTGCCTGAACAGCGCGAGATTGGGCTGATCGCGGCCGGCGAGATACGCGGCCACGAGGTCGTCCTTGCTCCTGAAATGGTAATACAGCGTGCGCTTGGTGACGCCGGCCTTCGCCGCCACGGCGTCGATGCTGACGCCGCGGATGCCGTCATTGTAGAAAAGCGAATTCGCCGCCGAGATGATGCGTTCCCGCGTCGGGATACCGGACCGTGCCATTCGGCGTATGTATACCGACCAGTGAATATACACAACGCGATCCGGCTCCTAGGGTGAAAGCAGCCAGAGACCCTAGCGGAGCCCTCCGATGTCCGATCCCATCCTGCTCGAAATCAACGACGGCATCGCGCTGGTCACGCTGAACCGGCCGGACAGGCACAATGCGCTGAACTACGCGCTGATCGACTGCCTGATGGCGGTGCTGGACGCGGTCGAGACCGACGCCGGCGTGCGCGCCGTGATCCTGACCGGCGCGGGCGAGCACGCCTTTTCCGCCGGCGCCGACATCCACGAATTTTCCGGGAGCGTTCGCCGCGGCCGCGATGTCGCCGTGCGCGACTTCGTTGCGCGCGGACAGGCGATGACGGCGCGCCTCGAAGCGTTCAGGAAGCCCGTAATCGCCGCCGTGAACGGGCTGGCCTACGGCGGCGGATGCGAGATCACCGAGGCGGTGCATCTCGCCGTCGCCAGCGAGAAGGCGCGTTTCGCCAAACCGGAAATCAACCTCGGCATGCCGCCGACCTTCGGCGGAACGCAGCGGCTGCCGCGGCTCGCCGGGCGCAAGCGCGCACTGGAGCTTCTGTTGACCGGCGATCCGTTCACGCCGGCGCGGGCCCTGGAGATCGGGCTGGTCAACATGGTCGTGCCGCACGAGGCGCTGCTGTCAACGGCACGGGAACTCGCCGGCCGCATCGTCAGGCATTCGCCGCTGGCGATCGGAGCCATTATCACGGCGGTCACCCGCGGATTGAACATGAGTGTCGGGGAAGGGCTGCAGGTCGAGAGCGAGCAGTTTGCCGCCATGGTGCCGACCGGCGATCTCGGCGAAGGCATCAACGCCTGGATCGAGCGCCGGCAGCCGGTCTATCGCGGCCGGTGATGCGCCGCGCCATTCAGATTCCTTGCTCGAGGAAGTTCCAGCACGATTATGCGGCGGCTTTGAGCGCAATCACCTTCCGCATTGCATCGGCGAGCTCGCGGTAATGCAGGCCGAGGCGCACGTAAAGTTCGCGTTTCGCCTTGTCGGTCGCCAGCTTGCCGATCAGATCGCATTCGGTAGCGAGGGTCTCAAATCCTTCCAGTTTTGCTTCGAGGTCGGTCATGACGCGGCTCCCCTGACTGCCACTAGATGAACAGGTTACGCCTTCGATTTGCGTCAGGGCTAACATTGTTATCGGGTAGAACTAATTAAAGCTCCGGCGACGGTGCCGACCGCGAACGCCTGGTATTTTTCATCAGATGTATGCCACGTTCGTTGCCGTATCGCGGCACCGTCGACGTCACGCGTGATAGCTCGGCGACTTTCGCGCCATGCCGTCGAACGCGTCGAGCAACCGTTCGCGCCACGCATAGACCGGATCTTCCTCGGCGAGCAGCTTGAACGGGCTGACCACCCGCGCCCACTGGAAGGCGCCGAACACGATATAGTCCGCGTAGTTCGGCACGGCGCCGCCGAGAAACGGCTGCGTCTTCAGCGTCAGCCGCAGCGGATCGAGCGATTTGCGAAAGCCTTCGACCGCCCGGTCGCGGTCCGCCATGATTTCTTCCAGCGGCCGCTTGAAGCGCGCCTCGCGCGTCCGGCGGAAATAGGCGGCATCATCGGGCTTCAGGTTGAGCGGGATGTCCGCGATGATGAGCGGAAACATGCCGCCGATCACGCCGTCGCCCCACCAGTTCAGCATCCGCCCCACGGCGCGGCCGCCCTCGCCGCCGAACAGCGACGGCCGGTCCGGGTATTTGTCCTCGAGATAGTTGGCAATCGTCCAGGAATCGACCACCGCCGTATCGCCGTCGAGCAGCACCGGCACCTTCTCCGAGCCATGCGGCGCGATCGCCGGCTTGTCGGTGAAGCACCAGGGAATGGTCTCCGCCGACAGCCCCTTGTGCGCCAGCGCCATCCGCGTCCGCCAGCAGAACGGACTGAACGGGCGGGAGGCATCGGTGCCGACGAGTTCGAAGAGTTTCAGTGACATAGGATGACCTGTTGGGAAAATAATCGTCAGAGTAGCCGTCGTTGCGGCGAGCGCAAGGACCATGCCCCACTTGCGTGATGGGCGCCGGGCATCACTGCCCAGGCTTGGTCGTGCGGATGGGCGCGTCCGTTTCTTCATGAAGGATGCGTTCGGCAGCGCCGTCGAGATCGTCGTATTGCCCGCTCTTGAGCGACCACATGAACGCGGCAAGACCCGCGAGGCCGAGGCCAAGCGCGATCGGTATCAGGTAAAAATAGTCCTTCATTCGGCGGCCTCCAGCATGGCTGGCGCCGGCACCGTATCCGGGGCCGGGCTCGCCGCGAGCCCTTCCCTGCCCTTCAGGCGCAACGCGTTGGCGACGACCAGAATCGACGAAGCCGACATCGCGACGGCGGCGATCAGCGGCGTCACCTGGCCCATGACGGCGACCGGCACCGCCACCACGTTATAGGCAACCGCGAACGCCAGGTTCTGTCCGATCAGGCGCCTCGCCTCGTGCGCGACGGACACCGCGAAAGGTATCGCGAGCAGGCTCTGCCGCAGAAAGACAAAGTCCGCCGCGCACCGTCCGACGTCCGAGGCGGAAGCCGGCGCCATCGACGCATGGGCGGCGCCGAGCGCCGGCGTGTCGTTGAGCCCGTCGCCGACCATCAGAACCTTTTGGCCGGCCGCAGCGAGCGCGTTGATGCGCGCCACTTTCTCGCCGGGCGTCACGCCGCTGCGGAAGGGAACGCCGAGTGCGACGGCGACACGCGCGACCGGCGCCTCGCGGTCACCGGAAACGATCTCCACGGGCAGGCCATCCTGCTTCAGTTCGGCAACGGCGACGGCCGCGTCGATCCGCAGCGTGTCTCCGAAGCGGAAGCCGGTCATCAACTGACCGTTCCGTGTCAGAACGACTGACGCATCTTCGGCAGAGTGCGCGCCTTCAAGCGCCCATGACGGCCTCCCCAACCGATAGACCACAGCGCCCGACTGCGCCTGCAGCCCGAAGCCTGCCTTTTCCGTGACGTCGTCGAAGACGACCGCTGACGGCGCAAGGCCGGCGGCAGCTTCGACGAGCGCCAGCGAATAAGGATGCCGGGAATGCGAAGCGAGTGCGGCAGCGAGACCGAGGGTCGCGCCGTCGATATCCCGCTTCGAAACCAGACGCGGCGCGGCCGAGGTCAACGTTCCCGTCTTGTCGAAGATGACAGCGTCGATCTCCGCGAGGCGCTCGATCGAGGAACCGTCCTTGACCATGATGCCATTTTTGAACAGCCGTTGCGCGGCCATCACCTGCACGATCGGCACTGCAAGGCCGAGCGCGCAAGGGCACGTGATGATGAGGACCGCAATGGCGATGGTGATGGCCTTGTGCAGATCGCCGGCGGCGATCATCCAGCCGATGAACGTCAGCAATGCCGCGGTGTGCACGACCGGCGCGTAGAGCGCGGCGGCGCGGTCGGCGATCCGGCGGTAGCCGGATCGGCCCTGCTCGGCCGCTTCCATCATCCGTATCATTTCGGCAAGGAATGAGTTGCCGGCCCTTGCCGTCGCGATCAGCGTCAGCGGGCCGGTGAGGTTCAGCGTGCCCGCGAGCACCGCCGATCCCGCTGTTGCATGCAGCGGCACGCTTTCGCCGGAGACCAGCGAAACGTCGAGCTCGGACTCCCCCTTGCTCACGGTCGCATCGACCGGCACGCGTTCCCCGGCGCCGAGCGTAACGATCATGCCGGGCTCGATCTCCTCGACCGGAAGGTAGGCCTGCGTGCCGTCCGCCTGCACCACGAACGCGCCGCGGGCCGCGAGCCGGACCAGGTTGCTGACGGCCTGCCGCGCTCGTTCGCGCATCATGTGATCCAGCGTGCGCCCGATCAGCAGAAAGAACAGCAGCGAGACCGCGGCATCGAAATAGGCGTGCGGACCGTGCTGCACCGTCTCGTATACGCTCAGGCCGAAGGCGAGCAGCACGCCGAGCGAGATCGGAACGTCCATGTTGGTCCGCCCGTGCCTGAGCGCGCGCCATCCGGAGCGAAAAAATATCCGCCCCGAATAGGCCAGCGCCGGCAGCGCAATGAACATCGACAGCCAGTGGAACAGGTCACGCGTCTCGGCTTCGGCGCCCGACCAGATCGATACCGAAAGCAGCATGATGTTGCTGGAAGCAAACCCCGCAACCGCAAGGGCCCGGATCAGTTCGGATAGCGCGCCGTCGTCCCCGGCGGAATCGATGTCGAACAAATGGGCGTCGAAGCCCGCCTGTTTCAGTGTCTCGACAAGCGGCGGCGGACTGCCGTTCGAGCGCCACCTCACCGTCACGCGCTTGGCCGACAGGTTGGCGCGGGCGCTTTCCACACCCGCAAGTCCGCCAAGCGCCTTCTCGATGGTCCGGATACATACGCCGCAGTGGATCGCGGGCACGGCGAGGTCGGTCTGGCGAATGCCGTCGGCGACCACGCGGCTCGCGAGCATGATCTCTTCGTCGCCTGTGTGCGGCGGCATCACCGTTAGTTCCGCTCCGGGAGCGCAACAACCCATCGGAGAGACTCCAAACGCACTGCGCTTTAGGACTCAGGCCGGATCGCCCGGTAGGCGTGCCAGCTTCCGTGTCCCAGCACCGGAAAAATCACGATCATTCCGAGCAATCCGGTCGCGATACCGATCACGATCAGCACCAGCATGATCGCCGCCCAGGTCAGCATGACCGGCAGATTGTTCCAGACCAGCGCCATGCTGGTGCCCATGGCGGTGAGCGCGTCCGTGCGCTCCGACAGCAGCATCGGGATCGAGAAGGCGCTGATCGCAAATGCAAAGGCCGCGAACAGGCCGCCGATGGCGCTGCCGATGATCAACATTGCCCAGCCGACCTGCGTCGTGAACAGCATGGGAATGATGTGGTCGAGACCGGGAAACGGCCGCAGGCCGAAGAACAGCGCGTACACGATCACGGCGGCGCGCATCCACAACAGCGTCAGCAGGAACAGCAGCACGCCTGCGAACAGCACCTGTCCGCCGGACTCCGGCCTGACGAAGACCATCTGCCACAGACCGACCGGCCTGCCTTCGGCGATGCGCCGGCTTTTTTCGTACAGCCCGATGCCGATGATCGGGCCGACCACCATGAAGCCGGCAAACGCCGGCAGCAGGATGAAGTCCCAGCGCAGCGCGAATAGGCCGACGGTGGTGACGACGGAGACCAGGAACACCAGCAACCCGTAACTGATGCTGGCCGCCGGATCGATGGTGAAGTCGCGCCAGCCGGCTCTGAGCCAATCGAATGCGGCAGCGGGAGCGACGTTTCGGTTCCACGACCGCGCGCGCGGCAGCGGCGGAACAACGGCCGGTATCGGCGACATCATCGGTCTCCCTGCTCTCTCATCGCGGCGTACATGACGATCGCGCGGCGCTGAACTTTCCGTCCCTGCCGGAGCCCTCGCCCTGGCGGACATGCGCCACGCATTCCGGTTGCGACACGATGGCCACATAGACGAGGTGCGAGTTGGCGATCAGCAGCAGCAACAGCCCGGCGCCGATCGCGGACCAAACCACGACCTTTGTCCGGATCGGCCTTGTCGCTGCGCCGGCCGCGCTCATCGGTCCCTCCGGCGGAGGTCGAACAGATAGAGCGCGAGAATTTTGCGGTCGAGCGGCGACAGCCTGCCGTCCCAGCTCGGCATGTGGCCTTGCCGGCCGCCCCACACGGTATCGTGGATCGACTCGGCGTCGCCGCCGTAGATCCACGACTTGTCCGTCAGATCAGGCGCACCGAGCTCGACATTTCCCTTGGCATTGTCGCCATGGCAGGTGACGCAATTGGCGGCGAAGACGGCCTTGCCGGCCTCGATCCTCGCGGCGGGCACATCCTTCGCGACAGCGGGATCGGAAAGGCTGCGGACGTAGGCTACGACGTCGTCGAGCTCACCCTTCTTGAGCAACCCATCGCGCCCGAACGCCATCATCTGCGCACTCCGGCTTTGCGGGTGGGCGGAGTTGATGCCGACGCGAATCGTCTCGGCAATGGTTTCGGGATCGCCACCCCAGAGCCATGACGCCGTCGTCAGGTTCGGAAAACCCTTGCCGCCCTGCGCGTTCGATCCATGGCATGGCGCGCAATTGTCGCCGAACAGTGTCCGGCCGGTTTGCCGCACGTTTTCCATCAATCGCGGATCGGCCTGGATCTGCTTGAAGTTCTCGGCCTCGATACGCTTGGACCAGGCGCTGCGCTCAAGCGCCGCCTGCACCAGGCTTTCGTTGAGGGTGGCGCGCTGATCGATGCCGAGCAGGCCCTTGGTATAGGTCACGCCGAGCGGCCAAGCCGGGAACAGCACCCAGTAGACGACTGAGAACAGGGCCGTTGCGATCAGGAAGAAATAGACCGGCCGCGGGACCGGCGTGTTCAATTCCTTGATGCCGTTCCATTCGTGCCCGGTCGTCATGTAACCGGTGTGGGGATCGCGTTCCTCTACCGCCATGACTGATCCCTGGCTGACTGATCCCTCGCCGGCTGATCCCTGCCCGGCTGATCCCTGTGCGGCCTGTCTTCATCCCCGAGTATGGAATGCGCCGCCTCGTCGAACCGCTTCTTGTTCGACGGCCAGAATGCGTAGGCGACGATGATGACCGAAAGCGCGATCAGATAGAACAGACCGAACGACTTCGAGAACCAGACGGTAAAATCATGATCCATGATCAACCTCCCGCGGCGTGCTTGTGCGCAGCGTCGGTCAGCTTGCCCAGGATCTGCAGGTAAGCGACCAGGGCATCCATTTCTGTCAGCTGCCCCGGATTGCCGTCGAAAGCGCGCACATTGGTGTCCGCGCCGTAACGCTTGGTAACCCCTTCGGCGAAGGGCGTATCGGGCGCCGCCTGTCCGTAGGCATCGGACTTTGCGTTGGCGATCATGTCATCGGTGTAGGGCACGCCGACCCTGCGAAGCGCCGCCAGGTGAACGCCGAGATCGTCATAACGCAGCTCGGTGCGGCCGAGCCACGAATAATGCGGCATCACCGATTCCGGCACGACCTCGCGCGGGTTGTTGAGGTGCCGCACATGCCATTCGTCCGAATATTTGTTGCCGATGCGTGCGAGGTCCGGCCCGGTCCGCTTCGATCCCCAGAGCATCGGATGATCGTATTTGGATTCGACGGCGAGCGAGTACGGGCCGTAACGCTCGACTTCGTCACGCAGCGTACGGATCATCTGCGAATGGCAGGCGTAGCAGCCTTCCCGGAGGTAGATGTTGCGGCCTGCGATTTCGAGCGGCGTATAGACGCGCATGTCCGGGGCCTCTTCGACGGTCTGGTGGATCGTGAACAAGGGTATGATCTCCACCGCACCGCCGATGGCGGCAACGATGATGATGCCCAGCACCAGGCCGATGGTCTTGCGCTCGAGCCGGTAATGCAGGTTGAACATGCCGCTTCACTCCGCCGGTTGAGGCGCGGAAACGCCTGTGAGCGCGGGAACAACCGGACGATCGGCAACCCGCTCGTCGACCGGCTGATCGGCCGTCCGTATCGTCATCCAGATGTTGTAGGCCGCGACCAGCGCGCCGATCAGAAACAGCAGGCCGCCGATGGCGCGCGCGATATAATAGGGGCGCATCGCGACCAGGCTATCGACAAAGGAATAGGCGAGCGTTCCGCTTTCATTGTAGGTCCGCCACATCAGCCCCTGGATGATGCCGGAATTCCACATCGCGAAGACGTAGATCACCGTTCCGGCAAGCGCGAGCCAGAAGTGCACCTCGACCAGCGCGGGCGAATACATCTGCTTGCGCTTCCAGAGCCACGGCACCGATGAATAGATCGCGCCGAACGTGATCATGGCGACCCAGCCGAGCGCGCCGGCGTGCACGTGGCCGACCGTCCAGTCGGTATAGTGCGACAGCGCGTTGACGGTACGAATGGCCATGAACGAGCCCTCGAACGTGGACAGGCCGTAAAAGACCGCGGCGACCATCATGAAGCGCAGCGTCGCGTCGTCGCGCACCTTGTGCCAGGCACCGTTCAGCGTCAGCAGCGCGTTGCCGGCCGACGCCCATGAAGGGACCAGCAGGATGATCGAAAACGTCATGCCGAGCGTCTGCACCCAATGCGGAAGCGCGGTGTAGTGCAGGTGGTGCGAACCCGCCCACATGTACATGAAGGTGATGCCCCAGAAGCTGATGATCGACATCCGGTAGGAAAAGATCGGCCGGCCGGCACGCACCGGCAAGTAATAGTACATCATGCCGAGGAAGCCCGCGGTCAGGAAGAACGCGACCGCGTTGTGCCCGTACCACCACTGCGTCATCGCATCCTGCACGCCCGAAAACGCCGAATAGCTCTTGGCATGACCGATCGAAACCGGCATGGCGAGGCTGTTGACGATGTGCAGCATGGCCACGACGATGATGAAGGCCATGAAGTACCAGTTCGATACATAGATATGCGGCTCCTTGCGGCGAGCCAGCGTGCGCAGGTAGAGCACCAAATAGGTGATCCACACGACGTCCAGCCAGAGATCGGCATACCATTCCGGCTCGGCATATTCCTTCGACTGCGTGACGCCCATCAGGTAGCCGGTTGCGGCGAGCACGCAGAACAGATTGTAGCCCAGCAGGACGAACCACGGAGTCAACTGGTCCGGCAGCCGTGCGCGCGAGGTTCGCTGCAGCACATAGAACGACGTGGCGATCAATGCATTGCCGCCGAAGCCGAAGATCACGCCTGACGTGTGCACCGGACGGAGCCGGCCGAAACTCGACCAGGCGGCGTCGGTCGTCAGGTTCGGATTGACGAGCTGCCATGCAATCCAGTCGCCGACGAAAAGCCCGGCGACGACCCACACCATCGCAAGCACGATTCCCGCCCGGCTGGGATCGTCGAAATAGCTGTCGAGCCGGCTGTCGTCAGGCTCGGGGGCGTAGTAGCCGGAAATGACTGCGAAGATGCCGGCAAGCCCGGCCAGCAGCACGATGGCGCCGTGAACGCCGAGCGGGTCGCCGCGCCCCGCAACCGCCATCGCGATCCCCCACAAAGAAATCGCGAGCAGGATGATCAGCGCAACTTGCCGTTCGTTTCTTGTCAGCTGGGCGACCATCGTGAAGCTCCCCGCAGGATGCCAGCAGTTATTAGATGCCGCCAGACACATCCTTCGCAACGATGAACTCAAATTATCCCAACGCTACGATACAATCCAGAGGCAACACCCGGCAGCACCGACGCACTCTAGCCGGCCGAGCTGACAGAGAGGCGACAGGATGCTCGTTGGCAAAGACAGAACCTCGCCTCTCAGGAAGAGCAGCATCGTCGCCAAGGTGGCGGCGGCAATCGGCTGTTATCCGCCTCGGTCAATGCCAGCCGGGACGTTTGCTCTACCCCCATGAACGGGCATGGAGACTACTGCGACATGTCCGTTTGATTCACACAGACGAGCGTCCGCGCTGGTCTTCTTCGGCTTTACGTCTTCTTCGGCCTGGAGGCATTGGCGCTCTCATGGCTCGGGAACTGCCATCTCAGGGGTTGCTGTGGATATTTGTCCTTTGCAAACTTCACCGGCGGACATCTGTTTATCTGTCGCAGCACGTGCTCTGCGGTGCGCGAATATTCCTTGGTGTTTTCCGAGTTCAGGAGCATTGGCAGGCCACGATACGTCCCATCGCGGTTGTACTTGAGTTCAACCCAGATGGTTGGCCCAGTCCGCGATGCCTTCCAGCATTTTTTGAAATTCGCCTGGATTGCTGCACTCGCATCTTGGCGGTCTGCCCCTTTCGGCATTTCTTCGCGGTCTGTCACTTTCGGCTTCGGGTTAAACGCAAACACCTGCGTGAACTCAGCCCGCGTTCGTCCAAAAGGATCGACAATGAACGGCTGGCACTGACGGAGCTGCGCGAGAGCTGCTTTCGCGTCTCCCCTGAATTCATCATTGTCGATCGAATTCTTGATCTCCGGATCTCCGACGATCATGCCGTCGACCCCAATCGTGACCAATAATTCGACCCGGTTCAGTACCGGCACTTTCTGGCGACGAAGACATTTTTGGGCGTGGGCGATGTATTCCGCCTGTTGCCAGGCCGTATATCTTCCACCTTTTGAAGGTGCAGGCTGCGCGGGGGGACCAGACGATGTGCCCCAGATACGCTGAAACAATTCTTCGCCGATAAAACACGAAACCCGTTTCTCTTTGCCGGTGGACGGAATGTTCGGCCGCTCAGGTGCGAGGCCGGCAATTGCACGAACGAGCATGGTCCGGATCGCTTCCTTGAACTTGTCGCGATCCTTGATCGTCATCACAAAGGCGCCCGGTCCTCCGATCACGCAGTCCTCGTAATAGAGATCGAGATCTTCGATGACATCCGTCGCCCCCGGGGGCGGCTCCTTCACCATGATCGGCAGGCCATTGATGATGACACCCTTCTCCAGCGCGGCATCGCGGGCGGTGACGACCGGGGAGCCGTTGTTGTTTGGACCATCGCCGGAAATATTGATCACGCGCCGTATGCCGCGATGCGGGTTCTCGTCGAACAGTCGCATGGCGAATTTTATTGCACCCGAGATCGAAGTGCGCGACGCCCGGCGGACCGGCATCTTCATGATTTCACTAGCGGCTGCGTCAGCCGTTTCGGGGCCATCGATCAGGCGCCACGGGATGATGATTGTCTGGTCGGAGGATGCCGCCCACTCGAAATAGGTCACCGAGATCTTGCCGTTCGAGCCGATCTTCAGCGCCTCGAGGAATTCCCTGGACGCAATGGCCTGCGCGTAACCTTCACGCTGGATCGCAAGCATCTCCTTATCCATTGAATAGGAGATATCAACCGCGAGCACCAGTTCGAGATCGACGGTCGGCGTGCCGCTTTCCTTTTCCGGAGGATCGCTCTGTGCGAAAGCAGGAGATGCAAGGATCAATAGGAGCGCAAACAAGGGAAAACGCATCGTGACGTCCGGAAATGTTCGAGATCGAAGAGAAGATAGTATCTGTCCAGCCACAATTGTAAATTGCACAAACATTTCGGGCACCAAGCTGGACCGCTGTCGCAAAATGGAGAATTATTCGACGCAGCGTACTTGACCGAACCCAACAGGATAAAATCACATGGCGGTCCCAGTCACCGAAAGCATCGACCCTTCACGCCCGCTGTTATTTTCGCAGCTCAGGATCCGCGGCCTGACATTGAAGAACCGCCTGGTCGTGCCGCCGATGGTGCACTATCGCGCCGGGCCGGGCAGCACCTGCGGCATGTTTCACAACGTCCATCTCGGCCGCTATGCGCTGGGAGGTTTTGGCCTCGTCTTTGTCGAGGCAACCGGCGTCGAAGAGATCGGCCTGATCAACGAACACGATCTCGGCATCTGGAACGAGGCACAGGTAGAGAGCTTCAAGCCGCTCATCGCGTTCATGAAGGGTGAGAACACGGCGATCGGCATTCAGCTCGCGCATGGCGGGCGCAAATCATCCTCGCAGCGTGCGATGGACGGCATGGGTCCCCTCACCCCGAAAGAGATCGAGGCTGGCGCCAGGCTATGGCAGCCGGTGGGCCCGACCGGCGAGCCGGTCGCGACGGGATGGCTGGCGCCGCGCCAGCTCACGACCGAAGAGTGCCGGGCCATGGTGCGCACCTGGGCCGCGGCCGCCAGAAACGCCGTCAAGGCCGGCTTCGATGCGATCGAGGTCCATACCGCCCATGGCTACCTGCTCGCCTCGTTTCTTTCGCCGATTTCCAACACCCGCAACGACGAATATGGCGGCGACCGCAACGGGCGCATGCGCCTGCCGCTGGAGATCGTCGAGGCGGTGCGGCGCGAAATGCCGGACACGATGCCGCTGTTCGTCCGCGTCTCCGCCGTCGACGGCACCCGTGACGGCTGGAATCTCGACGACACCGTCGTCTTCGCAGCCGAGTTGAAGCGCCGGGGTGTCGACGTGGTCGACTGCTCGTCCGGCGGCATCTCGGGCTCGGCGACGGCGGCGCAAGTCCCGCGCGGCCTCGGTTTCCAGGTGCCCTATGCCGAACGCGTCCGGCATCCCGACGATGGCGGTCGGCATCATTCTCGAAGCGCAGCAGGCGGAAGAAATCCTCAGGAATGGCCAGGCCGATCTCATCGCCGTCGGCCGGCAATCCCAGTTCAATCCCAACATTGCCCAGCACTGGGCCCACGATCTCGGCATCAATGAAAAATTCGAGGACTGGACGCCCGAATTTGGCTGGTGGCTCGAGAAGCGAACGCGAACCATCGAAGGCTTCGCCACGCCGACCGGGATCGTCAAACGACCGGCGTAGGATCCCTGCTTCAAGCAAGAGAACGCAGTCTGTCGGGTTACGCGCCGCACTGCCTACTGCCGCACCATGCCACTGAAAACCTGGCCGCTGGGACCTTTAAAGACGCCGGTTTGCATGCAGTCGGCACGAGCCGACGCGCACTTGGGTGAACCGCCAGTCCGGCTTGCACACGTGGCGGCAAAGGCGGAGCAGGTCCTCGGCCCGCCACCACGGGTAGACCCGTACACCGTATCAGCGCCGCTCATTTTGGCTGCAGGAGTGAGAGCTCCTGCCGATGCGGAGGCCGACAGGATGCAAATACCAGCGATGAAAACTGCGGTCGTCCGTGCGACCCTTGCGATGCGCATGAGCTGACCTCCCGGACCCTCGTCGATCCAATCGAAAGCCAGTACGGGCAGGCAACGGCCCGTACTGCGGGCAGGAATTCACCATCAATAAAGCGGCCGGCTGATTGCTATCGCCAGCGTAGAGATGAAGTTTAGATCTGTCGCTCGCCGGAAGACTTGATGCGGATCAATGTGTGAGTAGTACAGACCAATTGGATAAAGCGGGAGTTGTGGCTGAACCGGGGAAATGGGTTCCGACAACATCAGCGCGAACTGCAGCGACGATACGAACGTGATCCGCCTCGATGCAATCATCCGATGTTAAACATCCGATGATTGCCAGGAAGTCCGTTGGCGTGCTAAGCGGTCTGCTCACCTGCGCAAACAAGCAGGGAGGGAGGAGATTGCGTGGCCAAGACGCGGCAGAACGCGTTGGACAAGCCGATCAAGCCCGGTCGCATCGGGACCGTACTTGCGACGCTCGGCCGCGAGATCGCGCAGGACATCATTCCAGTCGGCACTGCACTCCCACCGGAACCGGACCTCGAAGCGCGTTTTGGTGTCGGGCGTGGCGTAGTGCGCGAAGTCGTCAAGACGCTCGCAGCTAAAGGGCTTGTCAGCGTACGCCCGCGCCATGGCACGCATGTGCTGCCGCGCCACCAATGGAGTCTTCTCGATCGCGATGTCCTGAGCTGGCTGATTGGACAGGGAGAGCCGGATCGCGACCTGCTATTGGCGATCCAGGAAGTCCGCTCCATCATCGAGCCGGCTGCTGCTGCGTTGGCGGCCCAGCGTGCGACCAGGAATGATCGAGAGCGGATCAACGCCGCGCTCGCGGCAATGGAAGCCTCGAAGGATCACGTCGGCGCGACCGCCGCCGACAAGGCATTCCATCTCGCGATCCTGGACGCGACGCACAACCCGGTCTTGCAGGGCTTCCGTGGCGCGATCGATACCATCCTCAGCACGGTGTTTGTCGTCGCGATCGGAAGCGCCGGCTGGTTCAGGGACAATCTGCCGAACCACGCGGCCGCGGCGCGCGCCATCGATGCGGGTGACGCCGAGAAGGCACGGGTCGCGATGGAGCGGGTGCTCGGCTACACGAAATTCAAGATTTCCAGCAAGAAAGCTGCAGCCTCCGGTTCCGCGCGCCATCGGCGCGTCGTGATCGCGACTGCAGAAGTAAAGAGAAAGCGTCATGCACGGTAATGCAAAGGAACCGCGCTGGCGTTCGATGGCGGCGAAGCCGTTCCGCAAGCGATAATAACAACAAGGCCGGCTAAAGCGCCGGTGTGTGCGGGGAGATGAAGTGCAGGTGATGACGGAGGCGAAAACCCGGCGGCCGTGGATCGCGCGGAGCGTGAATTCGCTCGGTGGGGCCGCGATGTTTGTTGCTCCGCTGCTAGCACTCGTGGCGGTGTGGGCCATCGTCGTGCCGCTGTTCCAGGTCAATCCGCGCGTCTTCCCGTCCGTGGGCGCGGTCGGCGCTGCTGCGCTCGAGTCGATCCGCGACGGCACGCTGATCGCCCATGTCGGCGCCAGCCTGCTGCGCGTCGGCCTCGGCACCCTGATCGGGATCGTCACAGCCGTTCCGCTCGGAATTGCGATGGGCGTCAGCGCGGGGGTCGCCGCCTTCCTGACGCCGCTGTTTCGATTCTTCTCGGTGCTGGCCGGCATCGCCTGGATCCCGATTGCGACGCTGTGGTTCGGCTACGGCTTCGGCGCCATCGTGTTCGTGATCTTCAACGCGGTATTCTTCGTCGTGGCCTACAACACGCTGCTCGGTGTGAAGACCATTCCCCACAATGTGCGCAACGCGGCGGCTTCGCTCGGCGCCGGGCGCTGGGCATTGCTGACGGAGGTCCTGCTACCCGGCGCGCTTCCGAACATCGTCACCGGCATCCGCACCGGGCTCGGGTTTGCGTGGCGCGGCCTGATCGCAGCCGAGATGATCGCGACCAATGTCGGTCTCGGCTACATGCTGTTCGTGGCCCGTGACTTCTATCGGACCGAAGTCATCGTGTTCGGCATGATCGTGATCGGCGTATTGTGGCTGTTGATCGACCGCCTTCTGCTGGTTCCGCTCGAGCGATCGACCATCGAGCGATGGGGCATGGTGAGGCGCGCATGAACGTCCTGTTGCAATGCTGGAGCGGGTACGTACGGTTGACGCAACGATGGCCGGGGCTTGCCGCCATCGTTCCGTTCATTCCCGTGGTCGCGCTGTGGACGGCCGTCACCGAAGCCGGCGTATTTCCGCGCGCATTCCTGCCCGGACCGCTCGACGTCGTCAGGTCGTTCGTCACGCTGACCTACAAGGGCATCCTGCCTGACTATCTGCAGGACAGCCTGATCCGTCTTTTCACCGGCGCGGCGCTGGGCATGGCGCTTGGCATTCCCCTTGGCATCCTGATCGGCACCAGCCGCTGGGCGCACCGCATCTGCTGGCCGGTCCTGCTGTTCTTCCAGGCGATCGGAGACATCGCCTGGCTTCCGATTCTCCTGATCTGGTTCGGCTTCGGGCTGACGACGATGACGTTCGTGATCGTCTACACCGTACTCTTCCCGGTAGTGCTCAACACGGTTCTCGGGGTGGAGTCAGTTCCGCGCGATCTTGCACGCGCCGCGCGCAGCCTGGGCGCATCGCCTGCTCGTGTGCTCTGGGAAGTGACAGTTCCCGGCGCCCTCCCCAATATCATCACCGGCCTGCGCAACGGGCTCGGCTATGGCTGGCGCGCGCTCATCGCGGTCGAAATCATCGTCGGCACCAGCGGCATCGGCTTCATGATGTTCGATGCGCGCCGTGCCGGTTCCACCACTGAAATTCTGCTCGGAATGATCATTCTGGGCCTGCTCTGGTACATCGTGGACGCCTGGATCCTGGCGCCGCTTGAACGCGCAACGGGCCAGCGTTGGGGATTGGTGACATCATGAAGACGCTCTCGCTCCGCAACCTGGCAAAGACCTATTTCGATCCCTACGCGGGCGCCCACGTCACGGCGGTCCACGATGTCTCGCTCGACGTTCAGCAGGGCGAGTTCGTTTCGGTCGTCGGCCCGTCCGGCTGCGGCAAGACCACGATCCTCAACATGATCGCCGGCTTCATTCCCTATTCCGGCGGCGAAATTCTGCTCGATGGCAAACCTGTCGTTGGGCCCGGTCCGGAACGCGGCGTCGTATTCCAGTCGTTCGCATTGTTCCCCTGGAAGACCGTGCTCGACAATGTCGGCTTCGGTCCGAAAATGCGCGGCGTGCCGAAGGCCGAGCGCGACCGGATCGCGCGGGAGTATCTGGCGCTTGCCGGGCTCTCGCATGCAGCGAACCGGTATCCCAACGAATTGTCGGGGGGCATGCAGCAGCGCGTCGGCGTGGTACGGGCGCTGGCCAACAATCCGGCGGTGCTGCTGATGGACGAACCCTTTGCCAGCGTCGATGCACAGACCCGCATGACGCTGCAGGAAGAGCTGACCCGCATCTGGCAGGAACGCCGGCCGACGGTGGTTTTCATCACGCATGACGTGGCCGAAGCGGTCTTTCTGGCCAACCGCGTCGTCGTGCTGTCGAAAGGACGCATTCTCGACCAGGTGGACGTCGACTTGCCGCGGCCCCGTGTCTGGGACGACCTCGTCAACGATGACGAGTTCAAGCGCCTGTCGGCGCGAGTATTGCAAATGGTGCGTGCGGCATGAGCCTGGTCTCTGAAGCTTTGGGCTCCGGCAAGTTTCGCATCGTCCTCGGCGTCATCGCCGCCTGGGCCGGCTTCCAGCTCTGGCTGACGCTGGCCGCACCCGGAAAGATTTCGCCCGAGCTCGGCGGCACGACGGAAAAGGTCAATGTACAGGTCGAGCTCCCGTTCACGCCCGAACGGTTTCACGTCCTGGCATTCCAGCAATATGGAAGGGTCACCGGCACCGATGACCATTCGATCGAACTGCGTGGTGTCAAACGAACGGACCTCAACGCCGTTGCCCGGCCGTACTGGGTGACGGCGGTGGGGCCGATAAAACAGGGAGGATGACAATGAAACGATTGGTGATGCTTGCGGCAGCGCTTGCGCTTGCCTGGACGCCGTCCAGCGCGCAAACGCTGACGAAACTCAAGGCCGGCATGGTGACCGGGATAGACCAGATCGGCCTGCCGATTGCACTGGAGCGCGGCTTCTTCGAGAAGAATGGCCTCGATGTCACGATCGCACGGCCTTATGCCACCGGTGTCGACGCCCTCAACGCCCTGCAGGCCGGCGAAAGCGAGATCGTGCAGGTTGGCGTGCCCATGATCGGCGCCGTATTGCGCGGGATGGACCTCGTTGCGCTCGGCAATTACAGCGGCAACGCAACCAAGGCCGGCTCCGACGCCACCGTTGCGATCGTTGCCCGCGAGGGTTCCGGCATCGTCAAGGGGGACCTGTCGACCTTGCGCGGCAAGAAGATCGCGGCGTCGTTCGGCACCATCAATCATCTCTATATCCTTGCCACCCTCGAGAAGGCCGGCCTGAAACCGGAGGACGTCACGCTGGTGAATACGCCGCCCCCGGACATGACGGTGGCGTTGCTTGCCAAGGGCATCGACGCATTTGCAGGCTGGGATCCATGGCCGATCGTGGCCGGCAAGGATGTGCCGGGGGCCTTCGAGCTCATTCGTGGCGGTGACGTGATCTCGTATATTGGCTTCAACGTCGCGCTCAGGCCCTGGGTGCAGGCCAATGGCGCAACCATCGAGAAATTCCTCGCCGCCGTTTCCGAGGCCGATCAATGGATGCGAAAGAATCCGAAGCTGGCCGCGCAGGTTGCCACGAGGTGGATCCCCGGGCTCAAGCCCGAAATCGCCGAAGCGGCCATGCAGTTCAACATCCAGCAGGCGGATCGCCGATTGTCCGCCAATAATTATCGCGCGCTTTACAGCGCCGAGGAACGCCTGGCCAAGCTTGGAATCCTGAAGTCCACTTTCGATGTCAACGCGCACATCGAGCCGAAGTACATTTTGAAGGTGATGAAGGACAAGCCGGAGCTGTTTTCCGACCTGCCGCCAATTCCGGCCGCGGTGGCGATCGGACCGGGCTACGTCTTCAAGCCCTAAACGTCGCCGATATAGCGGCGTGTGAATCGCAAGTCGCAGCCAGCGGACCGGTGTCCGCTGGCTGCAGCGCTGCCTGCCTCACATTGTCGTCGCTCGTCCTTGCCAATCTATCCTGCCAGAAACGGTATCTCGATCGCCAGTGTATAGCCGTTGACCATCAGCAGGCCACCCGTGGCACCGACGATACCGCCCAGGATCGCAAGCCAGGGCAGCGTCGCCACGATCGAGACCGAGATCAGCACGATGGCGATCTGCAGAAGAGCTTCGGCATAGTCGAAGTAGGGATCCTGCTTCAGCGCATGATCGCGCTTGCTCTCGTAGTCCTTGGCCCGCACCATCAATTCCTTCTTGCCCTCCTTCGTCTCGGGCTCGGACTCATAGCGTGCCGCCGTCTTGCGATACGCCTCCGCTTTTGCTTTCAGGGCCGCCCTCGCCTCGGCGTTGAGGCTTCCGTCCTGCAGGTACGCCAGCTCGATCGCGTCGGCCGCGAGGTTGTAGTCAGTCTGGCGGATGTTCTTGGCCTGGTAGAAGGCATATTGGTTTGCGGCATAGATGTTGTTGTTGGTCGCCTCCTTGCCGGCGTTGGCGCCGCCAAGCCCGGTGATGGCCAGCAGCATCGCCAGAATGGCGATGCCGACCGCCGCGCGCTGCTTGAAGCGGTCGTTCGCTTTCTCCTGATCCATCATGTCGGCGGCGTCTTCGGCTTTCATCGATCGGCTCCTGCTCGCTCCTGAAGGGAAGGCACGATAAACAACGACGTTGTGACAACATCGCGACGCACGAGCACGTGACGCAATGGCACCCGCGGCGGAGCAGTTGATCCCGCTTGATACCGGCAGGCGTGCCCTCAGGTCCGCGATGCGCCCAACAACGGACCTTTGGTGATCGACGCAGTAAGCACTTTCTGTTTCGAATCCGTCACGTCGGTACGCGAAACCAGTTCAGTGCTGTTCTACGAAAAATGGCGTCTCGTTCGTCTTCAGAGAATGCCGCAACGATGCGTTCATAGGCGTCATAGAGGCGGTCGAAGCCGTACGAAAGAGCGTCGATTGGCAGGTGGCTGCCGAACATGCATCGCGTGGGGCCAAACGCCTCAACAATTGACATGACCCAGGGCTCGACCTGCTTTTCGGTCCAATTCAGGCCAAAAATACACTCGATGGCAGATATGGAAACACAGGTGTTCTCACATCTGCCAAGGTCGTTCATCTGTGCCCGCCAGCGAATGTAGCCGTCGGGACCGAGATCGGTCGGCCACCCCATAACGGCGATAGTGAAGGCAATGTTCGGATATGCGCGAACGACCGCAAGGAGTTGCGGCAACTGTGGCGCAAACACTTCCAATCCGCAGCGCAGATTCTGCCCGATCAGGCTGTCGAGCCCCCTTAGCCAGGCGGGATCAGTCATGAGATCCGGCCGGGAAGTCATGCGCCGAAGCGGATTGTGCACGTCCCAACCCAAATGCTGGCGTATGGCAGTCAGGTTCGGGATGGCTTGATAGACATCCAGCCGATGCGGCAGGTCAGGATCAGCAAGGTCGACGAGCCCGACGAGAGCCATCGGCACATCCGAAGCCGCCGCCAGCTTCCCGGCCCACGCCATTTCCTTCAAGGCATCATCAGAGATGAACTCATGCCAGACGATGCCTTCCACTTTCCGGGATCGAGTCGCTCGAAGGTAATCATCGAGCAGATAGGTTCGCGGAAGTGTGGAATAATCGCCGACCAGCGCCTCGAAAACCTGATCCGGGCGCCCGAATATCCCGTATCGAATGACGCGACTGTCGTAAAGATGGACATGCGCATCGACCAAAGCCGCGCGGCTCGGCGAATGTGAGATTGTCATTACCGTTGCTTTGCCGGGCTCATCATCATTTTTTTGCGGCTCCGCCTTAGACCGCTTCGGTCCAGCTTTCCGAGAATGCCAACGCCGATGTCGAGAATGGCCGTCCCTCACGTTCCCGGGGCCAGGATCGCCCCTCCGCCTCGACGCCGTTGCGGACGAGACGGGTACCGAGCGCCGGTATCAGCACGGTGCACACGCCGTAGCGCCGGTCGGGAAGCTGGTTCGGCTGCGTGTGGATCAGCAGCGGCTCGCCGATATCGAACCAGGTGAGCGAGATCTCTTCGGCGTGCGATTTGACGTGCTCAGTCCAGAAGTAGCGGGGATCTCCAGCCTTGGAGAATTGCGCGTCCGCACAGGGGATGGTCGTATCGGAAAGCTCGGCATTGAGCATGCCCTGCACGGTTGACTGCAGCCACCGCGCCATCGCGATGTTGTCGGAGTAAATGCGCCAGCGCCGTTCCGTCAGATCGCTTTTCATGTAGAGAACGTGGCCGGGACCGGCCGGCGAGAAAATGATCCGCCAATAGCTCGCCTCTGTCGAGTTCGGCTCGCCGTCCTTTGGGCTCAAGCGGATAAAGGGGTTCTCGCCCGTCAGGATCGTCTTGTTGGGATCGGCAATGCTCATTGTGACTGGTCTCCTATCAACTTCATGATACGCCGCAGCATGTCTGCTTTAGGCCCAGGACGACAATACTATCATTCCGCGTGATATCCGCTGTGGCACAGAAGCGCCCCCTTCGGACCGTTCAGCACAGAATGGCACAGGCCCTCGTTCTCTCCAACACGTGAAGTCGTGTCGTCGACTCGCGGGGGGATGAAACATTGCCGCGCGATCACGAAACCATTTTCGTGAAGCCGCGAAGAAGCCCGAAAACGAAGGACTGATATGAAGGTTGGTATCAACCGACGGAGTGTGATCCGTGTGGAAACTTCTAACCTTGCTCTACCGTGAATATTGTCGGCAATACCGCTGTCATTGCCGGGCAAGGATGATTGAAATTCGCAGATATAACTTTGCAAGGGGCGCCTGATCCGCTGACGCGGGCGGCCGCCGGATAAATGCCATGCGTGAAGAATTCAAATCCAATGCGTTTCTCGCAGTGACCATCGCCAGCGTTTTTCTGCTGGGTTCCGGTCTGCTTGCGCTTGCTTTCAGCTAGCCGCCGCTTTCGCAAGCCTGCTTCCGCGGACTATCTCACCACCGCCGCGGTCTGCCCGAACAGCAGCTTGCGCTCTTCCTCGGTGCGGATGGCGGGCTGGCCGAAATTCGGATTGATCTCCTTTGCCAGCGCATAGGCACGCACGGTGGCGGGCCGCGCCTGGATCGTTTCCAGCCAGCGTTTCAGATGCGGGAAGTCGTCGATGTTCTGGCCCTGGTTCTTGTGGCCCACCACCCAGGGATAGCTCGCCATGTCGGCAATCGAATAATCGCCGGCGATGAATTCGCGATCGGACAGGCGCTTGTTGAGCACGCCGTAGAGCCGGTTGGTCTCGTTGACGTAGCGGTCGATGGCGTAGGCGATTTTCTCCACCGCATAATTCCTGAAGTGGTGGTTCTGCCCGGCCATCGGCCCCAGCCCGCCCATCTGCCAGAACGTCCACTGGATTGCGTCGTAGCGGCCATAGAGATCCTCGGGGAGGAATTTTCCGGTCTTCTCCGCGAGATACAAAAGCATCGCGCCGGATTCGAAGATCGATATCGGCTTGCCGCCACCCTTGGGCTCGTGATCGACCATCGCCGGGATGCGGTTGTTCGGCGCGATCGCGAGAAACTCCGGCTTGAACTGGTCGCCCTTGCCGATGTTGACCGGAAATATCTTGTATTTGAGCCCGGTCTCCTCGAGGAACATCGTGATCTTGTGGCCGTTCGGCGTGGTCCAGTAGTGAAGGTCGATCATGGGACGTTCCTGCAGTGATGGGGGCAAGCGCAAAGTGGATGCGCGCAAAGTGGATGCGACTGCATGAATTTGGGCGGATCACGCCCGTGAGTCAATGGCCACGGTCCGGCGCGCGCGAATGTGATCGGCGCGGCCAGTTCAGAACGCCATCGCGCTGTTGCGCGTGAACAGCAGCCAGCCGCCGTAGAGGATGTAGTAGCCGGCAACGGTCGTGATCAGCCGGTTCGCCCAGGTACGAAACTGCGCGTCGCTCATGGCTTCGAGGATGCGCCGCGCCAGCGTGGTACCGAGCATCGAGGCCGCGATCGCAACCGCCGCAAGCAACGGATCGAGCGTGGCGGCCTGATCGATGATGCCGCCGAAATACACCAGCTTGGTGAGGTGGCTCGCGACCTGGCAGGTCGCCTTGGTCGCGACAACCTCGCGGCGGCCGAAATTGCCGCCGAGGAAGAAGGTGTCCATCAGCGGGCCGGACACGCCGGTCATCAGCATCAGCCCCATGCAGATGAAGCCGTAGAACGAGCCCTGTGCAATGCTGTCGGGGTTGGGCTTGAGATTCTTCGGCATCAGCCGCGCCATGAACGGCGTGACGCCGAGCAGCAGCAGCGCGATCGGCTTGTCCGGCACATAC
>DAIMKE010000004.1:0-22591 GCA_036721875.1 Bradyrhizobium sp.
GTGTTTCCCGGCAATGGCGCCGGCCGCATCGACGGGAATAAGGACCGGCGCGGTCTTCGGACTTTGCGGGAAGAAACCACGCAGCATGGTCAGATATTTTTCAGCCAGCGGAACGACCATCAGAAGGGCGCGTACCTCCTTGTTGTCGAGCGCACGCCGCGTTTCCGAGAGCGAGAGGTTGCGAAACGTCACACTGGCGCGGCCAAGATCGTACTCCTCCGTCAGGGCGCTGACGACGTTCCGGTTCATATCGCCCCCGACCACTCCGACCGTGAGACGCTTCAAGCCGGCGATGTCGGCGATCGAGGACCCCGGCGGCGCGACTAGAAAGACCACGGCGTGGGCGAGGACGATGATAGCCTGCGCCTGCGACAGGTCGCCGACGTCGCCTCGCACCACCGCGAGATCGGTCTTGCTCGACGAAAACATTTCGGCCGCCTCGAGCGCGCTGGTGGTTTCCACCAATTTGAGGCGCACCGGCGCATTCGCTGCAGCGAGCCGGCTTGCCAGCGCCGACATCAGCTTCGTCGCCTCGCCGTCCAGAGATCCCACCGCAATCGTCAGCGTCGCCGGCCGTGAATACCAGCGATAGCCAAACAAGGCGGCTCCCGTCACCAGCACGACAACGCCCGCCACAAGGGCTAGCCGAAGCCATGACGGTATCCTGATCGAATCCATACGGCCTCACTGTTCACGGCACCTGCCGGACAAGATCAGCTCGTGATGCTCGTGCAGGCGTCGACGAAACGGGAGCCGCGCAAGGCGGCTCCCGTTCCGTGATCATTGCATCGTGATTGTCACACCGCCCACGGCCGCCGAGGCTTCGAGGCCGACCCGCGGTCCGCTGAGCTGAAGGATGACGCCATTGGCGTTCTGCAGTTGCACGCCGCCGGCCCCGGCCGCGAGCGCACCGCCGGCTCCGCCTGCGGCATAGCTGCCCGCCAGATCGCCCGCAGTTCGCAGGTTCAATGCCCTGCCGGTGAACTTGGTGGTCGAGGCGCCTACCGTGAAACCGACGCTCATACCGGATACCGTGAAGGGATAGCGCTTGCCCCGGAAGGTCAGAACGCCCTGGCCGCCGCCGACACCGACGATGAAGCCACCCTTGGTGAACACCACGCTGACCGCGCCCACCTCCGCCAGCGCCGGTGTCGCAACCGCCGCCGATGCGAGAAGTCCAAACAGAGCAACCACGACTGAACGCCTGCGAAACAAAGTCATCATTATCCGCCTCCCGGTGGGTTGAATCCGATACTAGGGTGAAGCTGCCACCGCGAATTCCATTGATCCAAATCAACGCGGTCGAGTCTCGTCACGAAAGGCTTCGCTACCCAGGGACGGGATCGGCAAAACTCCGGATGCACGCCATGCTCGGCTTTTCGGTGCGCGTCTCCGCCTTCACTACCGCAGTCATCGCGGTGCTTGCCGTGGCTGCCTTCGCCGACGATCGGCGCGCGGAGCAGGCGATCCAGGAGGAAGTGTGGGCGATCCCCGTCACGCTGCCTACGATCGCCTATGTGGTCCGGCCGGTCGGCAAGGGTCCGTTTCCGCTCGTGGTCATGAACCACGGCGTTTCATTGAACCAGAAAGAACGCGGCTTCTTTCCACTGGTGGAGTTCAGGGACGCGGCGATCTGGTTCGCGAAGAGAGGCTACATGGTCGTTGCGCCTACCGGCAGCGGTTATGGCGCCGCAGCATTTGATGTACCGGAACACGGTCACTACTCCCTGTTCTTTTCCAAGGTCGGCAACTGCGACAACCCGAACTTCCACGATGCCGGACGCCTGGTGGCGTTGATGGACAAGTGGATCATCGAATACATGGCCGATCAGAAGCTGATCGTCCCGGACAACGTCATTGTCGTCGGACAATCCGCCGGGGGCTGGGCCGCCATCGCGCTGTCGAGCGAGAACGTCCCGGGGGTACGCGCGATCATCACATTCGCCGCAGGCCGCGGCGGCCGCGTCGGCGGCAAGCCAAACAACAATTGCGCACCCGACAGACTGGTCGCGGCAACCGGCGAATTCGGCCGCACGGCTCGCACCCCGATGCTGTGGATCTACATCGAGAACGATACGTTCTTCGGCCCCGAATTATCCAGGCAAATGCACGCGGCCTATACCGGGGCCGGCGGAAAGGCCGAGTATCATCTGCTGCCTCCGTTCGGCGACGAGGGACATTTTCTCGTGAGTTCGGCCGACAGCCTTCCATTGTGGACGCCGCTGGTTGCGGCGTTCCTGGACAAGCACAGATAGCAAGCACAGATAGACGGACGCCGGAAGACGACGGAGGCGAAATGACAAGACAGCGGAGCCGCCGATCTCACCGGCCATTCAATCCGGTCACGGCACTGCCGGTCCTGGTGTTGCTGAGCTTCGGTGCTGCCGCTGCATCCGCGCAACAGGTTGCGAAGCCGGACAGTGGCCCGGCCAGCAAGACACCGACCGGCCAGGACTTTGCGTTGCGCGGCAAGCGCGCAGCGCGCGACATCACATACTCGGATTGGCACAAGGTCTGCTTCAAGGCCCCCGGCATGAACAAAGTGTGCCGAACGTCGATCAACGGCAAATTCGAGACCGGCCAATCCGCCATCCGCATCGGCTTGATCGAGCGCGAAGGCGAAAACGCCGCGCGGCTGCAAATGTTTCTTCCCGTCGGCCTCTATCTGCAGGCCGGGGTCAAGATCACAATCGATCAGGGTGCCGCCTACCAGTTTCCCTACGTCTGGTGCCTCACCAACGCCTGCATCGCAGCCGACGTGGCAGATCCACAATTGATCGCGGAAATGGAGACGGGGAAGACGCTGCTGCTCGAGGTCGCCGATACCAGCGCGCTGGCGGTAAGCACGAGCGTTCCGATCGATCAGTTCGTTACGGTTCGGCGCGGCGCTCCGGTACAGACGTTCGAGCAAAGTATCGACGAATGATCGCAGCCTTTCGCGACTGCAAACAACCTACGCCGCCCTCGCCAGCCTTTCGATCGGCTCGATCAGGGACTGCGCCAGGAATGGCTTTATGAGATAGGCAATGCACCCGGTTCGCATTGCTTCCGTGCGGACAGCAGGACTGTCATCGGCGGTGATATAGATAACGGGAAGGGAGATGCCCGCTGCGCTGAGACGGAGCCTCACGTCGATCCCGGATTCGTTATTCAGGTTGATGTCGAGAACCACGCAGCACGCCGAATCGAAATCTCCGTAGCTCTGAAACTCCTCGGCGGACGAGAACACCACGCAGTCATAGCCATGGTGGCGCAGCAACCGCTTCAGCCCCTTGAGCATCCCAAGGTCGTCATCGACGACAAAAACGACGTTCTGATTCTGCAAGGATGGTTATCCCGTCTATTGCGCCTGGAACGTCTCGATAGAAGACGATCCCCAACCTGTCAGCATCCGCCGAAGCCGATAGGTCGTGGTTTCCCCGACACACCACGGTACCTCAACTAAACTCCGAATACCGCGTTTGCTATTGTCCCATGGGACAATGCGAACCTGGAAGCTGTTGACAACCGCTCAATTCGGCTGCGCGGCTCCCGGCAAATCTCTCAAAATTCCCGCCCGCTCGGCAACAGAAACCAATTCGGCGAGAGATTGTACCTGCATCTTCTCCATTACCCGATGGCGATGGGCCTTGATGGTTCGTTCTGTCGCACCCAATACAGCGGCCACCTGCTTGTTGGTCTTGCCGCGAATCACGAGTTCGAAGACTTCACGCTCGCGCGGCGTCAATTTCGCAATGTGCGCGCGCACGGCGTCGAGCCTGTTTCGCTGGTTTCGCGTCACCTGATGGTGAGCCAGGGCGCGCTCGATCGCGCCGAGAAGTTCCTCTGACGAAACCGGCTTGGTGAGAACATCCTCCGCGCCTGCCTTGATCGCGCGCACCGTGGTCGGAACTTCCGCATAGCCCGTGAGAAACACGATCGGCAAGGTCGAACCGAGTTCTGAAAGGCGTGCCTGCAATTCCGGCCCGCTCAATCCCGGTATTCGCATATCGAGCAGTATGCAGCTCAGCTCACTTTCGCTCGGCAAGCGGTCGAGCAAATGCTGCGCTGATGCATAAGTCGCAACCTCGTAACCGGCCTGCTTCAAGCGACGCTCGATCGCCGTCCGGAACGAAGCGTCATCGTCCACGATATGCACGAGTCCCGACAACAGACCCCCCTATGTTAAAGCCAATGGCAGAGACAGGCGGCTCTCGGTGTAGAGCGTGATGCGTGACGGGTCGTCGACGTTCGGCACCGATGGCAATCCTGAAACAACCACCACATGGTAGAACGGTCCGCGCAAATCGGATTGATCGAGCACAAGCATCGATCGCGAGCGCTGCTCTTCCGCCGTCACCTCAAACGGCGCGAGGAACGCAGAAACGCCAATCAACGATGCACTGATCCAGGCGACCATTGCAGAACCGACGCTAGGCGCGATGGAGACGATCCCCATCGCCGCCGAAAAATCAAAAATTGAAACGCTTACCGAGACAGAGGACACGTCTTCAATAAATACCTCCTCATCTACCGTGGCATTGGCCTTTCGGTCATTGTCCCAAAGGGCAATGGCCGTCGATACAATAGCCTTCCATGCACGCGCCGTTTAACACCATCTCGGGATCCGCCCGTACATCCTCGATACTCGGCAGCGCGGGTCCTTCTGTTGATGCGAACGAGTTGGCTCAGGCAGGAAGAGATCGATGTTTGTCAACGTCAATGCGTATCCCGGAAGCAGACCGACGGCTCTCGGGCAGCTTGGTGAGCTTTCGCGGGCAAGGGTAATCCCGAGCGAATTCAAATACAACAAGGGCACGGAGATCTTCGGAGAGGCGGAACCGGCCGACTATGTCTACCAGGTCATGGACGGTGCGGTTCGCACCCACAAGCTTCTCTCCGACGGCCGTCGCCAGATTGGCGCCTTCCACCTGCCGGGCGACATCTTTGGATTGGAGAATGGTGCAACCCACCGGTTTACCGCCGAGGCGATCGTCGAAACGACAGTAAGGCTGATGAAACGCTCCAGCCTGGAGCACGTCGCCGAGACCGACGCGCTGGTCGCGCTCGACCTTCTGAACATGACAACGACCAGCCTTCGGCATGCCGAGGATCACATGCTGCTGCTCGGGCGCAAGACGTCGCTGGAGCGGGTCGCCGCATTCCTGCTCGAGATGGACCCCCGCCTGACCGCCGCCGGTGTCATGGCACTACCAATGTCGCGTCGCGATATCGCCGACTATCTCGGCTTGACGCTCGAGACGGTCTCGCGGGCGCTGTCGCATCTGCACGGCATGGGCATCCTCGGCTTCCTCGGCCAGACGCAGCGGCAAATCGTATTGCTGGACCGGGACCGATTGGCTGCACTGGACCTGTAGGACGAACCTGGGTCCTCATATGCACGCCACCGTGATCAACCGAAAGTACGTCACGGCTGTTGCCATAACTCGCGGAGGCAGAACATCCGCCAGCGGCTCGAAGACAAACAATCATGCCTGCCCAACATCAACCGCGGGCAACGTCGCGCGTGCCTCGCCATGCAAATCGCATTACACTACTCCCGGATGTGATGCTGGGTGTTAGTATCCATCGGAATCATCGGATGAAGCAGCATACTTGGTATGTGACCTTCGAAATCCCGTGGAGAGGGACAGCAGTTCGAAGCCGGCGCTCTCGATCGACCCAAACTTTTGAGAGCGAAGCGGAGGCCAAGAATCTTGCGCGTGCCAAATTCGACGACGGCCTGGTCGTGACCGCCGGAACGATCGTTCCTCATTCGCCGAAGCGCGCGATCCCGTCGGGGAGCATCCTGGCATGGCTTGAAGAAGGACAGGAACAAGCCACTGCTGGCGCGGGCGAGAATCCTGACGCCGTCAGGGACGTAAAGTAGCCGTCCATGCACGGCGTCATATGCCCGCCAACCAGCACACCAACGCTGAAGCGCGTCGAAGCCGAATACCTTTCGGCGGCGATGTACCAATTGCACTTGAGTGTTGCCATTTTGGCACGTGGGTTTGCGCCGAACGTACGTAGGATTCAGTTGTAAATTAAAATCAGTGCAACACCCTGTAACGCCGTCGGTGGTCGGGACAAATCTTAGCCGATGGGGATGGAGAGATGAGATGAAGAAGCTTCTGCTGGCAACGACTGGTCTGGTGGCATTGGTCGGCATGGCCGCCCCCGCCTCCGCTGCGGATATGGCTGTCAAGGCACGACCGCCGGCGCCGGTGATCGCTCCGATCTACGACTGGACCGGCTTTTACATCGGCGCCAATGGCGGCTGGGGTCAGAGCCGCAATTGCTGGGATTTCGTGGATGTGGCAGGCCTCTCCGTCGCCAGCGGCTGCCGCGACCGGTCCGGCGGACTAGCCGGCGGCCAGATCGGTTATCGCTGGCAAATGAGTCAGTGGGTGTTCGGCCTGGAAGCCCAAGGAGATTGGGCGGACCTCAGCAACACGCGCGTCAGCCTCTTCGATCCGTTCTTCTCCACTCGCGTCAAGACTGACGGCATCGGTCTCTTCACCGGCCAGATCGGCTACGCCTGGAACGCAGCGTTGTTCTACGTAAAGGGCGGCGCGGCGGTGACGAGCAACCGCTTCAGCATCCTGGAGACGTTCTCGGGCATTGAACGGGCCGCGGCGAGTTCGACCCGCTGGGGCGGCGTCATCGGTGTTGGATTCGAGTACGGCTTCGCGCCAAACTGGTCGTTCGGCGTTGAATACGACCACTTGTTCATGGGCGATGCCAACAATTCGTTCTCGATCGTGAATCCGGTCGCGGCCGCTTTCGTCAACAATCGGATCAGCCAGGACGTCGACATGGTCACCGTCCGCCTCAACTACCGCTTCGGCGGTTATGGCGCGCCGGTAGCGGCCCGTTACTGATCTCTCTCCCGCGAACTGGAGCCCCGGCATCAACATGCCGGGGCTTTTTTGCGCCTCGCGTTAAAGCGAGATGCGTGCCCCCCTACCGCAGCCCCAGCAGCGAACGGCGATAGCCGTTGCTGCGGGCCTGCTCCCGGCAGACAAAACTTCCGGTAAAGCCGCGGCCATACCGTCGCTGCCGCTTCGAGTAATAGATCCCCTTGCCAAGATCGAGCCAGACGACCACGTCCGACGGGCAATGCCGTTGCGCCTGCGATTCGTAACGAAACGTGGTCAGCGGATTGGCAAGCGCGCTTGCGGCATCACAGGCTACCAGCAAAGCCGTCATCAAGCTCGTGGCCCCGAGCCGGAAGCGTCGCATCGACAAGCTGCCTTGCGTCAGACGACGTCTCGCGCCGCTGGATCGTCCCTAGAAGAGACCGCGCACGGCAATCGGCTGGCATCGATTTTTTCTTCGCCGCGACCGCGGCCGGTCTTTTTCGACAGGCGGGACCAGCTCTCGGCCTCGGCCATCCAGAGAACCCGGTTTTCCGGTTCACGCCTTGCGAGCTGCCTGCACAGCATGGCGCGCAGGTTGAATTCCAACTTATCGGTCATCGGCACCCCCTGCCTGAGGGTTGAATTGGTTTGATACGTTAACACCGGCGCCGCGACGGCGACTATTGCCCCAATGGCCAATGACCCAACGTGCGGCTTGAGGCGATTACCGCCTTGACGGCCCGGAACAACTCCGAAAACCTGTCTGCCTGGGGACTGATTTCGGGGATCCGGTTTTGGCGAGGCCTGCATCGACAGGCCAGTTCCAGAAGGAACGACTATCGAAAGTGGTACGTCTATTGCTTCCGGGCAGTGAACGTGCGGGGGATGACAGCTAATGGTGCGTGTGTTTCTGGATCGGCTCTACCTTCTCTCCGGCTATCTCGCCGGACTTTTCCTCATTGCGATCTTTGTGCTGATGCTGCTGCTGTCGGGCGGGCGGCCGCTCGGCCTCAACATTCCGGCGGGCGATGATTTCATCTCCTGGTGCATGGCGGCAACCGCCTTCCTCGGGCTCGCGCACACGTTCAGGCACGGTGAGATGATCCGCGTCGGCCTGCTGATCGACCGCCTCAGCGACAAAGCCCGCCATTATGTCGAGATCGCATCACTCCTGATCGGCGTCGGCTTTATCGGCTTCTTCGCATGGCATGCTTCGGTCATGACCTGGCAGTCATGGAAATTTACCGACATCTCGCAGGGCGTCATCGCGGTGCCGCTGTGGATTCCGCAGCTCGGCTACAGCGGCGGCCTGGTGATCCTGTTCATCGCCTTCGTCGACGAGCTGGTCCATGTCCTGCGCGGCTTCGCGCCGCGCTACGAATTGCCGAAGCCGCAGAGCGCCGAGGAAATCGTCGAGCGCGCCATGCAGAGCGGGGTCTGACATGGAGCTTCTCTCCATCGCCGCGCTCCTGCTCGGCCTACTTGCGCTGCTGCTCGGCGCCGGCGTCTGGATCGCGGTGGCCTTGATGGCGACGGGATGGGCCGGCATGCAGTTCGCCGGCGGCGGCATTCCGGCGGGCAGCGTGCTGGCGACAACGGTGTGGGGCAACAGCGCGTCGTGGTCGCTCGCGGCTCTGCCGCTCTTCATCTGGATGGGCGAAATTCTCTTTCGCACGCGGCTGTCGGAGGAAATGTTCCGCGGCTTTGCGCCGTGGCTGAACTGGCTGCCGGGCCGGCTGATGCATGTCAACGTGCTCGCCTGCGGCGTGTTCGGCTCGGTGTCGGGATCATCAGCCGCGACCTGCGCCACGGTTGCCAAGATCGCCCTGCCGGAATTGAAGAAGCGCGGCTATGACGAAAACCTGAGCCTCGGCTCGCTGGCCGGCGCCGGCACGCTCGGCATTCTCATTCCGCCGTCGATCACCATGGTGGTCTATGCCGTGCAGGCGAACGTCTCCATCATCCAGGTTTTCCTCGCTGGATTTCTGCCGGGCATGTTGGTGATGGCGCTGTATTCCGGCTACATCGCGATCTGGTCGCTGGCTCATCCCGGCCGCACGCCGCCGGCCGAACCGTCGATGAGCTTTCGCCAGCGTGTTTCAGAATCGCTCAATCTCATTCCCTGCCTGTTGCTGATCATTTTCGTCTTCCTGTCGTTGCTGATGGGCTGGGCGACGGCCACGGAATGCGCCGCCTGGGGCGTGCTGGGGTCGCTCGCGATCGCATGGTGGCAGGGTGCGCTGAGCTGGCAATCGTTCTGGGCAAGCGTCATGGGCGCGACGCGGGTCAATTGCATGATCCTGCTGATCCTGGCGGGCGCGTCCTACATGGGCACGTCGATGGCCTATACCGGCATCCCGATGGCGCTCGCGGACTGGGTGAACGGCCTCCAGCTCAGCCCCTACGCGCTGATCGCGGCGCTCACCGTCATGTACATCGTGCTCGGCGCGGCGCTCGACGGCATATCCATGATCGTGCTGACCACCGCCATCGTCATTCCGATGGTGAAGCAGGCCGGCTTCGATCTGATCTGGTTCGGCATCTTCCTGGTGCTGGTGGTGGAAATGGCGGAAGTCTCTCCGCCCGTCGGCTTCAATCTGTTCGTCCTGCAGACCATGAGCGGCAAGGACTCCAATACGGTCGCCAAGGCGGCCCTGCCGTTCTTCTTTTTGCTCGTTCTGGCGGTTGCCATCATCACGGTTTTTCCTGATATCGTGATGGTGCTGCCGCGGATGGCGTTCCCCGGCTAGAGAAAGGTATTGTCATGTTGAAGTTTGTTAAGACGAGCGCATTGGCCGCCGCCTGCGTCGCGGCTCTTGCCGCGCCCGCACTGGCGCAGACGAAATGGAATCTTCCGGCAGCCTATCCCGCCGACAACCCACATTCGGTGAACCTGATCGCGTTTGCCAAGGACGTTACCGACGCCACCGGCGGCAAGCTGCAGATCACCGTGCATCCCGCGGCGTCGCTGTTCAAGGCGCCGGAAATCAAGCGCGCGGTCGCAACCGGGCAGGCACAGGCGGGCGAGGTCCTGATCTCGCTGCATGAGAACGAAGATCCGATGTTCGGCATCGACGTCGTCCCGTTCCTGGCGACGAGCTATCCGGCCGCGAAGAAATTGTGGCTCGCTTCCAAGCCCGCAATCGAGAAGAAGCTCGCATCGCAGGGCCTGATGCTGCTGTTCGCGGTGCCGTGGGGGCCGCAGGGCATCTACGCCAAGAAGGACCTCAACTCCCTCGAGGACATGAAGGGCCTGAAGTGGCGCGCCTACAATGTCGGGACATCGCGCATCGCCGAACTGGTCGGCGCGCAGCCCGTCACCATCCAGGCGGCGGAGCTGCCGCAGGCGCTGGCCACCGGCGTCGTGAACGCGTTCATGACCTCGGGCTCGACCGGCTATGACAGCAAGGCCTGGGAAACCATGACGCACTTCTACGATACCCAGGCCTGGGTTCCGAAGAACGTGACCTTCGTGAACAAGGCGGCCTTCGACGCGCTCGACAAGCCGACCCAGGAGGCGATCCTCAAGGCGTCGGCGGTGGCCGAAGAACGCGGCTGGAAGCTCGCAGAGGAAAAGGCAAAGTGGTATCTCGAACAGCTCAAGGCCAACAAGATGCAGGTGCTGCCGCCGCCTGCCGCGCTGAAGACCGGGCTTGAAAAAGTCGGGGAGCAGTTGACGGCCGATTGGCTCAAGAAGGCCGGCGCTGATGGCGAAGCGGTGATCGCCGGCTACAAGAAGTAGGACGATCGTTCCGGTAGCGTCCGGCGCTCCCCTTGCCGGACGCTACTGGCGTAATGCGAACTATCTCACTTGCCTTTCTTGCGGCGCATCAACGCGGCAAAGAGCGCCGTGATGCCAAACTCCCACCGCTCGCAGTCGCCGCTGTGGCGCATGCGGTTGGTCAACCGGCCGAGCTTCGGCGTGGCGACCGTCACCAGATCACCCTCGACATGGGTGAACCCCTGCCCCTTGGCGGCACGGTCCTGGATCGGCGCGAACATGGTGCCGAGGAACAGCACAAAACCATCAGGATATTGATGGTTCTCGTTGATGGTCTGCCCGACGATATCGGTCGGGTCGCGGCTGATCTGGGTCAGCGATGATGCACCGTGCAGCACGAATCCTTCCGGCCCTTTCACCTCAAGCGAAATATCCATCTTCCGCACGTCGTCGAGCGTGAAGCTCGCATCGAAGAAACGCACGAAGGGTCCGATGGCGCAGGAGGCGTTGTTGTCCTTGGCCTTGGACAGCAGCAGCGCCGAGCGACCCTCGAAGTCGCGCAGGTTGACATCGTTGCCGAGGCTGGCGCCGACGATGCGCCCGTCGCTCGTCACCACAAGCACCACCTCCGGCTCCGGGTTGTTCCAGGTCGATTTCGGATGCAATCCGGCATCGACGCAGGTGCCGACCGCCGACAGCACCGGCGCCTTGGTGAACACTTCGGCGTCCGGCCCGATGCCGACTTCGAGATACTGGCTCCAGGCATTCTGCGCGACCAGCACTTCCTTTACATGCTGCGCCTCGGCCGACCCGGGCTTCAGCCGGGACAGATCGGTGCCAACGATCCGCGTGACCTCGGCGCGAATGGCCACAGCCGAATCCGGATTGCCCCGCGCCCGTTCCTCGATCACCCGCTCGAGCATCGATATCGCAAACGTCACCCCGGCAGCCTTGATGACCTGTAGATCGATCGGCGCGAGCAGCCACGGTTTGGCCGGATCGCGATTGTCCGGCGGCGTGTTGTTCAACAGATCCTGCAATGCGCCGATCCGTTCGCCGCGCGCAGCCCGCAGTGCGCCGGCAGGATCGGCTTCGGCACAAAGCTGACTAGTCGTTGGAAAATCATCAGTAATGTCGAACACACCGTCCTGGCGGATCGCCACCACCGAAGGGCTGGCGAGATCGGGACGCCAGGCCCGCCCCATCAATGCGGCAGCGGCGAAATCGTCAGGCAGAATGAAGGCGGCGTCTGTAGCGATCGGCATGTGGTGATCCTCACGGAGTAGCGTCGGCGTGGTCCTTGGGCATCAAAGCGGACCGTTCGATGGCCCGCAAGCCGCATGGTCTCATCTTCTCAATGTGCGTTGTCCCTGAGGTCGCCAATATGAACCGCAGCGAACCTCTTCGCAGCGCAGCATGCCGATTGCGGAGCTGTGGAGCTCCATGGCAAGGCAACTGCCGATCGAGAACCGCGAGATCGACGGGTATTCACACCATAGTTACTCGATATTCTCGTCAGGACGGCAAATCTCGTTTTCTGAAAAGCATGATCGCGAATTCAGCGAACACAGCCGCGTCGGATCGGCGAGCCCCGGGGGACCAGAGAGGATGAAAGAAAAGAGAGACATCGTGGAGAACTGGCTGCCACGCTACACCGGCACGCCGCTCAACGAGTTCGGCGCATATGTTCTCCTGACCAACTTCGACAATTACGTCGAATGGTTCGCCTCGCAGCAGGGCGCGGTGATAAAGGGCATCGATCGACCGATGCCCAACGTGACCTCGGATGGTATCACGCTGATCAACTTCGGCATGGGAAGCCCGAATGCCGCGACCGTGATGGACCTGTTGAGCGCCATTGCGCCCAGGGCCGTGTTGTTTCTCGGCAAGTGCGGCGGCCTTAAGCGCAAGAATCAGATTGGCGATCTGATCCTGCCGATTGCGGCCATTCGGGGTGAAGGCACCTCGAATGACTACCTGCCGCCGGAAGTGCCCGCGCTGCCCGCGTTCGAGTTACAACGCGCGGTATCGACCATGATCCGCGATCTCGGCTTCGACTATTGGACGGGCACGGTCTACACGACCAACCGCCGGGTCTGGGAACACGACGATCGCTTCAGGGAGCTGCTGCGCCGTACGCGAAGCATGGGGATCGACATGGAGACGGCGACGATCTTTGCTGCAGGGTTTGCCAACCACATTCCGACCGGCGCGCTCCTCCTCGTGTCCGATCAGCCGATGATCCCCGAGGGCGTGAAGACCGAAGCGTCGGATCGAGCCGTGACCGCCAGCTACATGGAGCGGCACATCGAGATCGGGATTGAAGCCTTGAAGCTGGTGCGGCGCCGGGGCCGCAGCGTCAAGCATTTGCGTTTCGAGGACGATTTCGACGCGGGGCAGAACGAGCCGCGATGAGATCGCTGTCGGGATGATGGCGAAGTGAGCGCGTCGCCGTGTTGGCAGCGCGCCTATTCGCCCTTGAGGCCCGCGGCGCGGATCACCTCGCTCCATTTGCGCGTCTCGTCGTCGATGAACTTGCCGAACTCGGCGGCCGTGCCGCCCTTCGCTTCCAGTCCCTGCGCCACCAGCTTTTGCCTCACCTCGGGATCGGCCAGCGCGCGAATGACTTCCGCCTGCAACCGTTCGACGATAGGCTGCGGCGTCGCAGCCGGCGCCATGAAGCCGTACCAGCCGGACGCGACCACGTTGGCGAGCCCCTGCTCGCGCAGCGTAAGGGCCTCCGGATAGATCGGGCTGCGCGCGGCCGACGCCACGCCCAGCACGCGCAACTTGCCGCTCTGGATGTGCGGCAGGGCCGTGCTGATCGCGGTCAGCGTGGCATCGAGGCGACCCGCCAGCAGTTCGGTGTAGGCCATGTTGTCGCCGCGGAACGGAACGATCAGGCCCTTGACGCCGGCGTCGCGAAACAGCAACTCCGCTGCCAGATGCGGCTGCGAACCTGCGCCCGGCGAACCGAAGGTCATGCCTTCGGGCTTCGACTTTCCGTAGGCGATCATTTCCTGAACGGTCTTGAACGGCGCCTGCGCATTGACCACCAGGAACAGCGGCGCCATGACTGCCATCGCCACCGGCTGCAAATCCTTGCGATTGTAGTTCAGCTTCTCGAACAGCGCTTCGGCTGTCGCAAACGGCGCAGCCGCATAGAGCACCGTGTATCCGTCCGGTGCGGCGCGCGCGACCAGCTCATTGGCGACGCGGGTGCCCGCGCCCGGCTTGTTCTCGACGATGAACTGCTGGTTCAGGCGGCGTCCAAGCTGCTCGGCGAGGATCCGCAGCGAGATGTCGCTGGCCCCGCCGGCCCCATACGGCGAAACCAGCCGCACGATGCGCGCCGGCCAGTCGCCCTCGGCGCGCGCCTGAAAGACGGAGCCAGCAGCCAGACAGGCGACGGTCCCCAACAAGGTTCGGCGTGTGATGGTCATCAATGCCTCCGCAAATCAGGGGCCGCCGAAAGTCAGAAGCAGCCTGGACACCGGTCCCGTTTCCCACCGCGAGCACGAGCGTTGGAATCGCCGGGCTTCTCATTAGAGGCAACGATAGATTTACACCGTCTATCGGACAATGTGTATTTTTTGACCGATTTATCGCTGTTGACTATAAGTACCCGACAACGAGTGGGCTCCGGGAGATTTCGCGATGGCGATGGATGTGACGCTGCGGCAGCTCCGGGCCTACATTGCCGTGCTGGAGTCTGCGAGTTTTTCGGAAGCGGCCAGGGCGATGCACCTGTCGCAGGCCGCGCTCAGCGGGCTGATCAAGGAGCTTGAGAGCCGTCTCGGCGTCCGCCTGCTGGACCGCACCACGAGGAAGGTCGCGCCTTCCGCGGTCGGCGAGGCCTTCGAGCCAATGGCGCGGCGCGTACTCGCAAACCTCGACGAAGCCCTCGACAACCTCACCAACCTCAAGGAGCTGCGCCGCGGACTGGTGCGCGTCGCGGCGCCCGAACCGCTGTCCTGCACGCTGCTCCCGGCGCTCATCGCCGGATACAGCGAACAGCATCCCGGCGTGGACGTCCGGTTCGACGACGTTCCGATCCAGGAGGTGCTGGCCGGCCTGGAGAACGGCAGCACCGATATCGGCTTCGGCCCGGCCGGCGTCGTGCCAGCCCAGCCGGCGCAAGCGCACATGATCTGTGCGGACCCGCTCTGGGTTGCCTTGCGCCCCGATGATCCGCTGACGAGGGACAAATCGGTCTGCTGGAAGGACGTGCGCGACCGGCCGCTGATCAACTACATGCCCAACATCGCCATCAACGTGTTGAGCAACGTGCCGCCCCGGAATCATCCGAAAGAACTCGTTCCGGTACACCGGATCAACACCGCGCTCTCGATGCTGCGCGTGAGACAGGGCGCGGTGATCTGCCCCGCCATGGCCGAGCCGCTGGTGCGCGGCTTCGGCCTGACGTTCCTGCCGCTGCGACAGCCTACCGTCAGATGGAATGTCGCGATGTTCGCGCGCCGCCATCCGTCGCTCTCGCCTGCCGTCGAGAGCTTTCTCAATTTCACGCGGGAGTTCACGCCGAACTGGGCGGCCATAGGCCTCGACAGCCGCGCGAGCGAGACGAAAAAGCGAGCTCAATAAAAATGCCGCTTCTATTCCGCGGCGGTCGCCGACCTCTTCGCAACGCGCTCCCCACCGCCGAACACGATGCCCTCATAGCCCTTGGTGGCAACATCGTTGATGGCGGCGACGTATTTCGGCGTACCGCCATTATAGACCAGGTAGCGCGTCTTGCCGTGTTCGTGGCCGGGGACGTTGGAATTATAGCCGGTGAACCACGACTTGGCTTTGCGCATCAGCATGATGGCGTACATCTTGGTCACATGTGCGGTCCAGCGCGCCTGCGCCTCTGATGTCGCTTCGGCGCGCGTATAGCCGCGATCCCACATGTACTCCAGCAGGTCCATGCACCAGCCGACACCGTTCTCGATGCCGCGCGGAAAATTCGTCGACGCCGATCCGCTCTGCGGTCCGGTCGGCATCAGGAGGTTGGGAAAACCGTGCACCATCATCCCGAGGAAGGTCGACGGGCCGTCCCGCCATTTGTCGAACAGCTTTGCGCCATCGGTGCCGGTGATGTCGATCGCATCGAACGAGCCGGTGATGGCGTCGAAACCGGTGGAGTAGACGATGATGTCGAATTCGTAGTCGCGCGCGCTGGTTCGCAGGCCCTTCTCCGTCACCCGCTCGATCGGCGTCTCGCTGATATCGACGAGGTGGACGTTGTCGCGATTGTAGGCCTCGAAGTAGTTGGTCTCCAGCGGCACCCGCTGCACGCCGAAACCATGGTCCTTCGGAATCAGTTTCTCCGCGATGACGGGATTCTTGACGCGGCGGCGGATGCGCTCGGCGATGTAGGCGGAAAACTCCGCGTTGGCCGCCTCGTCGGTGAAGATTTCGCGGAAATTACTCAGCCATATGCCAAAACCCGGCTCGTCGTAGAGCTTGTCCCATAGCGCCAGCCGCTCCTCGCGGGTGACTTCATAGAAGCCGCGGCGGTCGGGTTCGTGCTCGAAGCCGCCCGGCGTACGGGTGCAGGTCGCAAAGATATCGTCGTAGCGGGAGCGGATGTCGGCCATCTCGGCATCAGAGATGGGACTGTTGTTCAGCGGCGCGCTCCAGTTCGGGCGCCGCTGGAACACGGTTAGTTCTCCGACCTTGTCCGCGATCTCGCCGATCACCTGAATCGCGGTAGCTCCCGTGCCGATGATGGCGACCTTCTTGCCGGCGAGGTCCACCGGCTCGTGCGGCCAGTGGAAGGTGTGGAACGAGCGCCCCTTGAAACGCTCCATGCCTTCGAGCCGCGGCAGCGTCGGCGTCGAAAGCAGCCCGATCGCGAGAACGACGAACCGACACGTCAGTTCGCGGCCGTCGCCGAGCCTGAGCCGCCAGATATCACTCGCCTCGTCGAACGTCGCCGCTTGGACCTTGCAGTTGAACTGCATGTATTTACGCAGGTCGAACTTGTCGGCGACGTAATTGAGGTAACGCAAATTCTCCGGCTGCGCCGAGAAGCGTTCTTTCCAGTGCCACTCGTCGAGCAATTCCCGCGAGAAGGAATAACCATAGGTGTAGCTCTCGGAATCGAAACGCGCGCCGGGATAGCGGTTCCAGTACCAGGTTCCACCGAGGTCGGGAGCGGCGTCGAGCACCAGCGCGTCGATGCCGAGGTCGGACAGCCGCTTGATCTGATAGATGCCGGCCACGCCCGCGCCGATCACAATGACTTCGTAGTGCGACCTCGAACCCTCGGTCATGCGCGGTTTCCCCATTTTTGCTTTTTGGCGGCGACGGCCGTGCACGGCCGGCTGCAGTATAGCAACAATCCGCGTGTTGCACTTGCGTCAGGATGTCGGGTCAGGATCGATCCGCGCGTATAACTGCGCGACATAGGGATCCTCGATCCCCAACGCCTCGAGCTGCGTCGCCAGTTGCACGAGATATTCCCTGTTGGTGCCGAGGATGCCCTTTCCGCTCGCGATCAGGCTGGCCGTCTCCTCCAGCGGCAATTCGCCGACATAGCTGGGATGCACAGGGTTGGAGACAAACGCGAGCGCCGTAATCGGTCCCTGCGGCGTCGCCATCGGCACCAGCGCCGGCGCATAGCCGCCGCGCAGCATCTCGCGCCGCCACAGGATCGCGGTTTCGGCATGAACCGAGGCGGCCTCGATGCGGAATGCCAGCCCGTGGCAGCGGCCTCGCTGGGTCTCCAGTGAAAGCATCAGGGCTGGAAACTCGCGCGATCCGCGGCCGAGATTGATCTTCAGCGTGAAGCGGCGCTGATAGCCTTCGACATCGGCAAGCCTCACCTCGGCGAAGTGGAAACCAGGGTCCCACATCAGCGAGCCATAGGAATAGACCCAGAGGTCGTCGCCGCTGCCGTGCTCGCCGAGCACCGCCAGCCGCGACGCCTCGATCGCCTCGTCCGGCAGCCGCCAGTCCGCGGGCCAGCCCGCGGCCCGGGCGCGCTGCTCCCACATCGAAAACATCTCCGGCGTCAGCCGCAGAAGCGATTTCTCCGGGTGCGTCACCCGGGCCCTGAGGTCCGGCAGATGAATGAATGCGTCCGCGTTCAAGCCGGCATGCTCCTTTTGCAGGTGCGGCATCCCGCTGTAATGTGACATTATTGGAAGCGCGGCGCCAACACGAACGCGAGCCGGGGTGGATTTCCAGCATGTTATTCTCTCATGGCCTGACCAAGTAATCTGGGGTGTAATCGCGTTGTCGATCCGCGGGGCTGCAAGGAAGGAAACGGGGGCGTCGTGAACTACGAGCACATCCGCTGCGATATCGACGGTCCGCTCATGATCGTCACGCTGAACCGCCCCGAAAAACTGAACGCCTATACCGGCCAGATGGGCGCGGAAATCACGCACGCCTTCAATCGCGCCGACAGTGACGACAACATCCGCGCAATCATTGTCACCGGCGCGGGCCGCGCCTTCTGCGCCGGCGCTGACGTATCGGGCGGCGCGGCGAGTTTCGACACGTCGGGCAAGCACGGTGCCGGCGTCTTCGCCAGCGCCAATCCCGGCGGCGGCCGGTTCGTCGAGGCGATCTTCAACTGCCGAAAGCCTTCGATCGCCGCGATCAACGGCGGCGCCGTCGGTGTCGGCATCACCATGACCTTGCCGATGGATGTCAGGATCGCGGCCAAAGGCGCCAAGATCGGCTTCATCTTTGCCCGCCGCGGCCTGGTCCCGGAGGCCGGCAGCGCCTGGTTTCTGCCAAAGCTCGTCGGCCTGCCGCAGGCGTTGCGCTGGTGCCTCTCCGGCCGCACCTTCGATGCCGATGAAGCCAGGGATGGCGGGCTTGTCAGCGAAGTGGTCGAACCAGCCGAGCTGTTGAACCGCGCCAAGGAGATCGCGTGCGAGATGACGGAGGCGACCTCCGCCGTTTCGGTTGCCCTGACGCGCCAGATGCTGTGGCGCTTCGCCGGCGCGCCCGCTCCGTTCGAACTGCTCGATATCGACAAGCCGATGTCAATCGAGCGCGGCGGCCACGCCGACGTGCGCGAAGGCGTTGCGGCCTTCCTCGAGAAGCGGCCGCCGTCATTTCCCGGAAAAGTATCCCAGGACATGCCAAGCCAGTATCCCTGGTGGCAGGACGAGGGAAAGCGGTAGAAGAAAATAACCACCGAACCACCAGCCATCTCCAATATCATAGAGACCGAAAGCCATCCCATGCGTGACCAGTTCTCCAGCAACCAATCGATCCGCAAGCCCGCTGTCGCTGCGAAAGGCGGCATCGTCGCCGCGCAATCGGGCAAGGCGGCGCAAGTCGGCGCCGAGGTGCTCGCGGCCGGCGGCGATTGCGTCGATGCGGTGATCGCGACGACGTTTGCGCTCGGCGTGCTGGAGCCCTGGATGAGCGGTGCCGGCGGCGGCGGCGCGATGGTGCTCTACCGTGCACGCGAAGACCGCTACGAGGTGATCGACTACGGCATGCGGGCGCCGCTCAGCTTGCGGCCCGAGGATTATCCGCTGACCGGCGACGGCGCCGCGTCCGACATCTTCCCCTGGCCGCGCGTCAAAGGCGACCGCAACATCCAGGGTCCCGGCTCGATCGCGGTGCCGGGCGTGGTCGCCGGCATGGAGGAAGCGCATCGCCGCCACGCCAAACTGCCGTGGAAGGAATTGCTGGCACCGAGCGTTCGCCTTGCCGGTGAAGGCCTCGCGGTCGACTGGTGGACCACGCTGATGATTTCGAGTTCGGCTGTGGACTTGCGGCGTTACCCCGCGAGCGCCGCTGCCTATCTGGTCGATGGCCTGCCGCCGAATGCGCCATGGGGCATCAAGTCCCACGTCCGCCTGACCGGCTCAAGGCCACGATGGCGCATCTGGCCAGCGCAGGCCCGCGCGACTTCTACGAAGGCGATCTGGCGAAGAGCCTCGCCGCCGACATCCAGGACGCCGGCGGCGCGCTGTCGGTCGAGGACCTCAAGCCGTTCCGCGCCCATTTGCGCGAACCGCTGGCGATCCCCTATCGCGGCGGCAAGGTGTTTGCGACGCCCGAACTCACCGCCGGGCCGACGCTTTCGCGCACGCTCGGCCTGCTGCAGCAGAATCTGAAACCCGCGCGCGGCACGCCCGATGCCGCCGCCTACATCGCCTATGCTTCGGCGCTGCAGGCGGCCTATCGCGAACGCCTGAAGGACATGGGCGACGCCGACGGCAGGCGTTCGCTCGGCGCCGAAGCGCTGGCGCCGGCCTGCACCACGCATTTCTCGGCGGTCGACCGCGACGGCAACATGGCGGCGGTGACGCAGACGCTGCTGTCGACGTTCGGCTCCAGATTCGTCTCGGGCCAGACCGGCATCACCATGAACAACGGCATCATGTGGTTCGATCCGACCCCGGGCACACCGAATTCGCTGGCGCCGGGAAAACGCTGCCTCACCAACTATACCCCCGTGCTGGCAGAGGCCGCAGACGGCCGCCGCGCGGCCATCGGCGCGTCCGGCGGACGGCGCATCCTGCCGGCAGTCACGCAACTTCTGTCCTTCGTGATGGATTACGGCATGGACCTGGATGCTGCGATCCACCAGCCGCGCATCGACGCCAGCGAGGGCGCGGTCGTGATCGGCGACGTCCGCCTGCCGCAGCCCGCGCGCGAAGCGCTGGGCGCGCAGTTCGACTACGAAGAGGCGCGCATCCAGACCCTGCCGATGAAGTTCGCCTGCCCCAGCGTCATGCTGCGCGACGGCAGTACCAACAGCGGCGCCGTCGAGCCGTTCCAGCCGTGGAGCGAAGCGGTGGCGGAGGGGTGAAGCCAGAAATCAGGCTTAGGCTAGATTGAAGCACTCGCTGTCGGCAGCCGCATTCGAGACTTGCGCCGTGAGCACGGACTGTCGCTGGAAACGATCGCCGACCGCACTGATTTATCGATCGGCTTTCTCAGCCAGATCGAGCGCGGGCTGTCGTCGCCCTCGCTGCGCGTGCTCGCCACGCTGGCCGATGCGGTCGGCGTCGGCATCGCCACGCTGTTCGGTGCCAAACCGAACACGGGCGCCGCGTCCGCACCGCTTTTCAAATCGAGCGGATAATGCGAAGGCTGTGGTGCTGTGGGTGAATTGTGTGACGCAGGCGGGTTGAGCCATAGTCTGGAGCAAGTGATGGATCAGTCCGCAGATGATTGGGCTCCCCACAGTGCGCACTGGGGCGCGTTCTCCGCGCGGTGGAACGGCGCCACCCTCGACGTCACCCCTTACGAAGGCGACCCCGCCCCCTCCCCGATCTTGCAGAACTTCACCACGGCGATGCGCCACAAGGCCCGCATCCTGCGGCCCATGGTGCGCAAGGCGTGGCTCGACCGGCGCGCATCCAGCGAGCGCAGCTTCGACCAGAAATTCGTCGCCTGCCCGTGGGACGAAGTTCTCGACCTGCTCGCGGGCGAATTGTCGCGGGTCCGAACCGAACATGGCGCTGGCGCGGTCTTTGGCGGCTCCTATGGCTGGGCCAGCGCCGGACGGTTTCACCATGCCCAGAGCCAGGTTCATCGCTTTCTGAACGTGGCGTTCGGCGGCTATGTGCGCTCGGTGAACAGCTACAGCGCCGGCGCCTCGGCTGTGATCCTGCCGCATATCCTCGGAAGCTTCGAAGGCATCTCGCGCCATAACGTGACCTGGGATCAGGTCGCCGAGCATACCGACACGGTGCTGGCCTTCGGCGGCATGGCGGTGAAGAACTCGGATGTCGCAAGCGGCGGCATCAGCCGGCATATCGAGCGCGACGCCATGCAAAAGGCCGCGCGACGCGGCGCCGTGTTCTACGGCATCGCGCCTTTGCGCGACGACATGCCGCCAGAGGCCGACGCCCGCTGGTTGCCGATCAAGGTCGGTACTGATGTGGCGCTGATGCTGGCGCTCGCGCACACGCTGCTCGTCGAAGACCTGTACGACCGAGACTTTGTCGCGCGCTATTGCACCGGCTTCGAACCCTTCGAGCGCTATCTTCGCGGCCGCGACGACAACACGCCAAAGGACGCGGCATGGGCCGCCGGTATCACCGGCATCGCGGCCGGCACGATCGTTGACATCGCACGCCGACTGCAGCGCGGGCGCACCCTGATCACGGTCTCGCATTCCTTGCAGCGGGCGCAATATGGCGAGCAGCCGGTATGGATGGGCGCGGTGCTCGCGGCCATGCTTGGCCAGATCGGCCTGCCCGGCGGCGGATACAATTACGCACTCGGCGCTTTGGGCCACACCGGTCGCCGGCTCAACGCGGTTCCGATTCCGACGCTGTCGCAAGGCAGGAATGGCGTGAGCGAGCACATCCCGGTGGCGCGCGTCGCCGACATGCTGCTCAATCCGGGCGAGAGGTTCGAATACAACGGCCGGTCGATGGCGTACCCCGATATCAAGCTGGTCTATTGGGCGGGCGGCAATCCTTTCCATCATCACCAGGACATCAACCGGCTGCGGCGCGCTTTCAACGTCCCGCAGACCATCGTCGTGCACGAGAGCGCCTGGACGCCGATGGCGAAGTTCGCCGACATCGTGCTGCCGGCGACCATGACGCTGGAGCGCGACGATATCGGCGCCGCGGGCACCGATCCAAGGCTGATCGCAATGCGCAAGGCGGTGGATCCGATCGGCGAAGCGCGCGACGATTTCGATATTTTTGCTGCGCTCTCGCTGAGAATGGGCGTCGAGCAGGCGTTCACCGAAGGCCGCACCAGCCGGCAATGGCTGGCCCATCTCTACGAGCCCACACGGCAGGCGCTGGCCGCCGCCGGCTGGGATGCGCCTGATTTCGAAGAATTCTGGCGGCGCGGCGAACTCGCGCTACCATCCGCCCCCGATGACGGCGGCTTCCTGCGCGCCTTCCGAAAAGATCCCCTCAACAACAAATTGCCGACGCCAAGCGGGAAGATCGAGATCTATTCGAACACCATCGCGGGCTTCGAGTACGACGATTGCCCGGCGCACCCGGCATGGCTGCCGTCGACCGAGCCGCCAACTTCGCGCCACCCCTTGACGCTGATCGCCAACCAGCCCGCGACC
>DAIMKE010000005.1:0-21854 GCA_036721875.1 Bradyrhizobium sp.
TCTGACCGGCCAACCAAACTGATAATGTCTCCACCAGCCAAAACGGCGAGATAGAAGCCGTTTGGAGACCACGCATAATCGTAGGTCCAAATACTGGTGTCCTCGAAGATGCCGCTGTCGAAAACGGGAGGATCGCGCAAGCTTCCGAGCTTGCGCACACAAAGCCGCGGGCGTACTTGCTTGCCGTCAGGGGACAAAACCATCTCGCGCAAAGCGACCAGTTCTTTGGCCGGACTGCACTTTACGTCGACCGCAGCGATCTCCGGTCCGATAACAATTCTAGGCGCGGCACCAGATGCGTAAAACATGATGCCTGCTCTCTCCGAGGTAACCAGCCCACCTTTGGCCACCGACCAGTCGATCGCCCCGACGCGATCGTCGACCCAACGCTGGGTCTCGAAACCTGCGAGCGGCTCGCGTACAAGATCGACGTTTTCATCGCGCCAGCATTGAATGGCTCCATCACCGGAGAATGAGAAAAGCCGGGAACCGTCGAAAGACCAGGTCAGGCCCAACACGGGTGCCGTATGTTCGTAGGAAGCGATTTCGTCCATAGCTACAAGTCGCTCTGCTCGACCGCGATAAGGCGCGAAAAGAATAGTAGTTTAGTTTAAGTCTCTTCGAACGGCTATCCCTGCAGATCCCTGACCGGGATCAGGGATTGCCGATAGGACTAGCGTTCGAGGCGACAAGGTGTGCTTCACCGGCGGGCGGCTTCTCCTCTTGGGGAAGGTGCCGCGTGAAAAATCGATGAAGCGTGTATGGCAATGACGTTTTCTTTTGATCCCACGCTTCCCCCAAGCCGTCGGCTGCCTTGAGTGCGTAGACGTGAAGTACCGCAACGACGAAGGCGAGGCCGATGGCGCCTACATACGCTAAGCGACGTAACGCCCTCGCCTTCGAACTCCGCCGCAAGTGGAGGCCCGAGTCCCGCGCAGATTCAAACACCGCCGCCCAAGCCGCCGTAGACACTTTGAGATTTCCAACCGCCTCCGAGCCATGCATCCTATTCCCAGCGTGTTCGAGACAGCATCCCACCTCTTTCGGTGGGAGACACGCTGCCGAAAGCGTTCGAGGAATGGTACTTCAAAGGCGGCGAAGGACATATCCTCTCTGAGATTCCACCAATGAAGAATCTCGGCTAAAATGCCCCCGGCCAAACCGAACGCCGACGCCCCCCGTAGCGCCTTCGATCACCATCATACTCTCCTTGTGAGGGCTCTAATCCCGCTTGCACTGCTTTGTTAGTGAACAATCGATTGGACCATCGCAGAAGTATGCCGCACGACTTCTACGAAAGCCGAAAGCGCTACACGGCTCACCCCGCCCTTTAAAATAAAACAAGTTCGCGATGGTCTCTTTACCTAAGAGGTAACCGCCTTGGCATCCTTCAGCTTTTTTCGCGCCTCGTCGGGGGACTCCCGCACTGCGAGAAACACTCTGCCTCCGAAATCGAGAATCGACTTGGCTTCCTCGTGATAGATCTCCGGATTGCTTTCCGATACCTGCCGAACCCGTTCGGCACTGGCGACAAGTCTTAACTTGGCGTCTGGAGTGTGAACTCGGCCAAAGACACCTTCGCGGTTTGAAATTTGTCGACTAAGTCACTGACCTTCTCAGCCGAGTAGATACGATCCCCTACTAAGCGGAGCATGGTCGCCCCTTTCCACTCGCTATCAAATGCTTTCCTAAGCCAAAGCAATTCGGTCTCACCAACCTCCTGCACGCCACCTCCAGGCAAATTCACGATCACCATTTCGCTTCCTCCAATCACAACGTCAAAAAGTATCTCGTGAAGTACAGTTATTCACACTCCAAACGTCAGCCATCAATCTCTCGTCCCGAAAGCACCTCGCTCTAGGGGACTGCCCCGGCAGGGAGCGCGACTGGGTTTTTTTCCCATGATCCATAAAGTGGATTCGGCAGCAGGAAGTAGTCCTTGCCCATCATTGGCACGAACGACGCCGTCGTGCGCGCTTCACTTTGAGTTACACAAGGAAAGTCAAGCACGTTGTCGCCTATCGAGAAAGCAATCAAGTGGGGATGGTCCCAAGACGGTTTTGCGGCGTTGTCCGCAGCCCAGCAGCTTTCAGCATTTCCATTCGTCAACAGCTCGCGACGGCGATCCTTGTCATTCTTGTAACCGTTGCCCCCGCACGCGGACGTGGACATTGTTGTCCTGTCAGCGGACGTCCGGGAGAGGATGCATAGCTTGCGCCGGTCGGCTGTGAGGGCGCCAGTGCCGCCAATCTGGCGTTCAAGATTGCTGAGGTTTGTTCGAACGCTTTGCTCGACCTCGACTTCGCCGTCGAGCTCTCGATTGGTGATGACGACGATCTTGCCGTTGTTCGCGAGAACGTGACGAATGAACTCCAACGCTCCAGGTACCGCACCCGCAGCTCTCCGCCGAATCCATTCACGCCAACGCTCATCGACGTATCCCAGTCCCAGATACTCGTTCTCCAGCTGGCCAAATGAATTGTCTAAGATGGTCTCGTCGGCATCCATGACGATGGCCCAGTCCCCGCCTGGCGGCCTCGTCCGGATTTCTTCAAATCGCTCGGTGGCCCGCGCGTACACAAAGTGCGTCAGCAATGTGAATTCTGCGGACCGCCGGTACCATTTCAAACCTGCGGTAATCTCGCCCTTCATAGGATGGACCTGCGGCGCATCGGGTATCGCCAATTCCACAAGGACCGGGCAATGATCGGAGGAAGCTTCGTTGGCCCCTTCCCGGTATCGGAATTCGCGGAAACTATCAGCGACGAACAAGGGGGCGCTGCGTCCGTTGAGCACGATAAAATCGATGAACAGATCGTCCCGTCCCCGGCATCGCGCCGGAGTGCCGCTACCTGTCGTGCGCACTAAATCCCGCGCTCCTCCACCGGATTCGTCTAGAATTGACCAAAGCCCGGGCTCGTTCTGCAAACGGCGGTTGAAACCGCCCATGATCGCGAAAGGAATGCCTTCCTCGGCGCGTTTGTTGATCCATTGCGACTTGAGGACCCGCGCCTGCTCAAAGAGAACCCTGCAGTCTTCCCTTGCCGAGGTCTCCGGCTCCGAATGGCAGCCGGATTTGAGATGGACGGAGAGCAGCCGAAGCGGGACACCCGTGTCAACCGAGATATCCACGCCATAGCGGTGTCGACCGGTGGCACCGATATCCAGCTCGGTAACATCCGGATTGCGGACATAGGCCACCGACTTGCGGATCGCAAAGCCGGTCAGTTGTTTGGTAATGAACTGACCGGGACGACCGGCACATTCCCGCTTTTCGCCTTCCGGCGGAGCGCCTGATATTTCGATGGACAAGGTCTTTGGATCGAATACCCGTGCCAGCGCTGCTCCACTCTCGACTTCCTGCACGGCGACAATATCTGCCTTGAGCTGCTCCGCGTAGCTCCTGAGTAGGCCATAGTCCGCCTCAGTGCGAGGACGACACCCCGCTCCGTCCTTCTCCGCGAGATGCTCGAGGTTCCAGGTTGCCATTGTAAGTGCGCTGGCTTTGCCGACCACCGCAGCGGAGAGCAACACACAAATGAGAAGCGTCAATTCGACGCGAGCACGCATGACCAGCCTCCAGCGAGCTTGGCGAGATTGATCATCGTTGACGCGACAATTCCTGTCGACGCTCCGCACTCAGCGGCTGTGTGCGGGCTCGTTCGATAAAGGCCGATGCGGCGGTGTTGCCGTGCTTCTCCAATCGGATTTGAAGTGGCTTTTCGTTTCGCAGTATGCCGAGCACGCCATCGAGCATTCCGATAGGAAAATCCATTACGATATACTTCTTGTCGGCACTCAAATACGGCTCACGAGGTGGCCGACTGGTGACGTACAGGTATCCTGCAATATCGTTGCCCTGCAGAAGCTCGATCCAGCCAAACACTTCGTTGTTTGAGCCGTTCGTCAACGTCAGTTCATGACGATCAAACGTGTTTGTCTTCACGTCGTCTGCGAAAACAGACGAAGTAGGAGCGGCCAAGCACAAGAGTAGCGCAAGCGCCAGTTGTCGCGACATCGTCTTCCCCGCCTTTTCCGGTGGACCGTCATTCTAGATTGAGTTGCACGTCAGTATCACTACAAGAACGGTTTGGGTTGTTACGGCTCCGGTATGTCGACGACAACGGGCTTGCCTTCCTTCGCGCCGTCGAACAACACGAGCAATCTAATTCCCGACGCCCCCTGGTCGAGAGGCAAGATGGCCTCGGGCTTGTACTCCGCATCGCTGATGACGGACGAGATCTCCTTGAGCTGACGCACAGTGCGACTTCCGCCATTCCACCAATACACTGCATATGAGCCGGGCCCATCTGCGGAGGGTCCGGAGAGGATAAGTATCCCGTTTTGATAGACGGCAAGATCGCGCACGCCTTGTCCATCGCCCAGCCGTAGCGGATAGAGCTTGGCATCGAGATCGCCGTTGCCGAACAGCGCGGCCAGCGAGACGGAGAGTATCGCGGCGCACCCATCATCCAACGTCGGCCCGCGGAATCCGGCTAGCAGCCGGCCCTCGCGTATTGCGATGCCTTCGATGGTGACGCCGTTATTCTCGAGCCGCCTGTCGAGAAACTGGCTGAGTGTGGGCTCCGCCGAGATGGCCTCGCGCAATCTCGCAGTCGGCGTAACCGCATCGACTGCACCGTCCCGGCCAACACGAAAGCGGATGATCCGGCTACTCGCGGTGATCTTTGCATTGATTTCGGCATCGTCGCGGCCGGGTTTTAGTTTCCTCTTCCGATCGCGAGGATGCCCGTGTGAGCCGGTCACATAATAGAGGCCGTCTGCAAAGGCGACGCCTTCGCCGTCGAACTCAAGCGGCTTGCCGGCAAACCTGTCGGTGATCAGTGGGATCGATTCGCCGGCCCTCAGCTCCCCATCCTCGATTGTGACGAACTGGGCTTCTTGCCGCTCATCGTCGATGACAACGCAAGTGCGAGGAAAGACTTGACCGCTCTGGCAGGCGATGCCGCTAACATTCTCGGATTTGTCGCCGTCCTTGCCGACCAATTTGTCTTTGACTGGCCATGCGTCATCATCTTGCGCCCGAGCGGCGGGGACGAAGGTGGGCGTGATAAGCACGGCGAGCAAAGAAGCAGTGAAAAAAGCTACAGCGAGCCAACCGCGCATGGAGGCTTCTCCTCGGTGGCGCTGACTGTCCTCGACCTCACCCGTTGAACCTTTAGCGCCTATTCCTGCGCGCGAGGTGACGCGACAATCCGGAGGCGAAGGGAGAGAGCACGGGCTCTCAGCCCCAAAATATTATGGATCTAATACGTCTTGATATTGGTAGTACTTGAACTAAGCTACAACCTCTTTCAAGCACGTTCAAGGCTTTTATCCGAGTCCATTTCAGCGGGGCGAGTCATGAAGCTATATCTCTTCGACATGGGATCGAAGATCTACGGCGATTGCATCCTTGCAGTTCATAATGATCGCACAATCCTGATTGACGGAGCCCACCCCGGTGACTGGCAGAGTACGGGCGATACGCCGTCAATCCCCGAGCAACTCGCGAAGGTTTTGCGCAGCCCGCCGTTCGAAATCGATCTGCTCGTCGTAACCCATTGCCACTCCGATCACATCGGATGCCTCCCGAAGATGGTTGCGGATGGCACGGTCACGTTCAAGCGGGCGCTGGTGGCAGATGAAAACCTGGGATTTCCGACTGATGGAGAGGACGCCCCGGCCGACGCTCTCGCGGCGAAGGTAATGGCCGCCATCGTCGAGGAGCCTCAACCCGATTTGCAAGGTCCCGCCCTTGATCAGTTCCTTACGGATGCTGCCAGGCTGGCCGACAATTACTCGGCGATGCTATCCAAGCTCGAAGAGGACGGCACTAAGATCCTTCGGTACACGGGCCAGACTACCAAAATCAGGCAGCTCGAGAGGGAGTTTTCGGACTTCGGTCTGAAGGTTCTGGGACCGACCAAAGAACATCTGGAAACCTGCCGGGACGAGTTGGCCAGGCTAAAAAGGAGGGCGCGACGTGCGACTGATAGTCTCAGGCAAAGGGACGCGGCGCTCGACGCCAGCGACATCTATCAGATGCTTCTCACCGGCGCAGCAAGGGGAGCCGACGCAACGACAGACGAACTGGCAGAATTCCTCGACAGGGTAGGACCGGGAGCGGCGTTAAACGATCAGAGCATCGTGTTGTCCCTTGGCTCGGAGCAACAACGATGCCTCCTTACGGGCGACATGCAATTGGCCGTCCCGGAGGTCTCTGGATTGGACGAATCGATGTCTCAGCTTCTTGAAGCTATCAAGCAAGCGGGCCCGTACCGGTTCGTGAAACTGCCGCACCACGCATCCTACAACGGGTTCGACGAGACCGTCCTCGACGCCGTAAAGGAGGCCGCTGCCTTCGGAATCTCAACGGGGAGAGGTGATCCGAAACATCCTGATTCCGGAGTTCTGAGGCTGCTGAAGAGCGTCTCTGATGATTACTCCTGGGCCAGAACCGACCTGAACGGTCGGCTTGCGATCTCATTCAGAGGCGCGGACGTTCAGATTGGAGTGGATGATGGCGAGCTGAATGATGCTTCGCCCAACGCAAGAGATGTCCTTCCCGAACAGCCTTCCGAGCCGGCTGAGACCGAACCGCCCACCACCTTGCCTCGCGTGCTTTCCGAAGGCGGCGCTCCCACGCGAACCGGAGCGGAAGTCATCCGACGAACCCTTTCGGATCTAGTCGAGGTGACGGCCAAAATTCCGCACACAAAAACGAAGGTCACCATCACGATCGAGGTAGAACCGGGAAAGCCCGAGATCGCGGAATTCCGTCCGCAGCCCGGCGACAAAAGGTCGGTTGCTCCGGTACGAGACCTTCCGCCCCTGTTGGTCGTGACGAACACGAAACGTTTGGCGGACAACATCGGTAGAGACGAGGCATCCGGTGTTCTAGCGACGTTCGACGGGCGTCAGCCGGTAGTGGATTTGGCGCGAGAGAACTCGCCATTCGATGCGATTCGTCGCGAGGCACGCAATTCGTCGGTGAAGGGCGTGGTAATCGTCGGGGGCTATGACGTCGTACCCTCCGAAAGGTACGACACGCTTCCACCGAGCTTACGAGCGAGTATCGGACCTAGCGCGCGCAACGATCCGGACAATTTCATCGTGTGGAGCGATCAGATCTATGCCGACCTGGACGGAGACGGCCTAGCCGACGTTCCGGTCTCACGGATTCCCGACGGGCGCACTGCCCGCCTCGTACAAACCGCGCTCGCCAACAGCCCCGCGACTACCGCCACCCGCTTCGGACTCCGGAATTACGCCCGACCGTTTGCGGACAACGTCTATACAGGAGTAGCCGGAAGGGAAAACATGTTAACTTCCCAGGCTGTAAGCTCGGACGCCGTGGCTTCGAACACTCTTTCCGCCAAACGCATCTACCTGATGCTGCACGGTTCCGATACGGACAGCTCGCGGTTTTGGGGCGAGACAGCGGGAAGCATGCTCGAGGCACTAACGGTTAAGAACATTCCGGATCGCTGCGGGGCTGTCGTGTTATCGGGATGCTGTTGGGGAGCCCTAACTGTGCGCACCCGAGCCGACGTTTACCGGGCTGGCGACCCGATCCAGGTGGTTACGCCAGCACAATCCATCGCCCTTTCGTTCCTGATGGCCGGGGTGTCCGCCTTCGTCGGCTGCACAGGCGCTCATTACTCGCCTATCGACGGCAATTTGGACTATTTTGGCGCACCGCTGCACTCCTCATTTTGGGAGCACATGGCTTCCGGAAAGAAACCCGCGGAAGCGCTGTTCCAAGCCAAGATCGACTACATCCGTGGAATGCCCCATGGCAGGAGCAAAATCGAGGAAATTGCGATCGAAAACAAGCTTTTGAGACAATTCACCTGTCTTGGATTAGGCTGGTGAAGGGACTATATTGGGGTTGAATGATCCGTCGGATCGGAGGTCGATATGGCCGGAAAACCAGACTATTTCAGTGGCGCCCTAGAGGGGTGGGAACCAATTGATTCACCCCCCCAAGGCCAAGACTCGGCGGCCCGCCCTCCGGAAAAGCCAGATCGGGTGGCTCAGGAATTCCTCAAGGTCGCAAAAAAATACGCGTCCGATGCCGTAGTCAAAGACGAACGGGCATCCGAACATTCGACCCTCGTACGCGCCAAGAAGAAGGGCTCGGCCGATAACGACGTAAGCGCCAAGACCTTCGTCGTCTCTGGAAACAAGATAGTCGGGTCTCAGGGTTGAAGACGGGAGTGGCGATACCTGCGCCTCCCAACGATGGCATCCCTCCGTAAAGCAGGGACCCAAAAAGGATGCTGGGTCGGGTGACGACGCTCACCCATTGGGGTCTAAGCGAACTCGTCAACACTAGCGAGCCCGCCGAAGAGGCCGCCGCCATTGCCTGAACCTCCCACATTGGCAACTTTCGTGCCTTGCTCAGTTGAGGCGGTCCGCTAATCGCCGACGGCCAGCGCAAAGCACCGATCCCCTGTCGTCAGATCAGAATTCGTCCGCTCGACACCTGGTCGCTGCAAGGCTGCTTGAACAACGTGTCACAAGCCAACGCACTCGGGACTGTAATCTCAGCCCGTCATTATTCCCATTAGTGTGAACGCTAAATTTCATACGGCCACCGACGCACTCTCACGAGCAAGCCAGCTTCGGCAACATGACGCCATGACGCTACCTTCGAGACGATGCGCTGTCACTAAGGAGCCTCCGCCTAAGGCCTTCTTATCGCGGGGCGAACCGAAGAAATCTGCGATCAGCAATGTTAGCGGATTCCTACAAAATCGATCTGCAGCTTTCTCTTCTCGAATCGACCCAAGGAGCGATACCGCCAAAGAGCCAGCATTTTCATCATTTCAATCATCCAGCAAACAGTTGAGCACGCGGCAACACTCTGCTTCTGGCAATCAATGCGTCCACCACAATCGCGCCTAACGCAATGCGAAGCTCGGGTTCGTGAGAATCGGCCCTCTTGTTCCGTAGTTGCTCAACGAGGCGAGCGAACTCGGGCCAAGGCCGCGCAGCGAGATAGCCGGCCATTATCGCTTGTTCAGTGCTACGAGATCGAGAGTCAGTTGCCAGCGCGGCGAGCCGACGCTCCCACAATCCAACGATCGTGTCAGCCGGTGCTTCCCGTTCCTGCCGAACGAGAGCAGGCACAATCACATCCCGCAGCGCTGGGTTTGCTACATGCGCGCGCAGAATGGCTACCTCGTCGGCTCCGAGCTGCCGGTTGCTGCCGAAGACCGCAAGTGCAACAACCCACGGTCCCGGCCCGACCACGATCGTCATACCCGGCGTCGGACCAGCGGCGACGCCGGGATCCGCGGGTGTGTACGGTTTCGCCTTGGCGGCACGCTCCCGGACCTTCGCCAGTAAGCCCTCCGGGTCGAGACGTTGGCGAGCCAGAGCGGAGTACATCTCGGCGGTCGACATCGACATCGGCGTCACGGAGTTCGCAATGCGTTCAATAAGCGCCAGCGCCGGCTCTCGCTCCGCCGGAGGAATTTGACTCATGGCGTGCGCGAGAATTCGGGCGTACTCGCTATCTTCGAAATCGCTCTCGGCCTTCCCCAACCTCTCACGCGCCGTAAGCAAGAGTTCGTCAACCACGTTGGCTGGCAACGCGCGAGCGTCGCCGGCTGCAATCAAGAACCGCGTGTAATAGCTGTTTGGCACCGCACCAGCGTCTACAAATGCGGCAATGACGCGCGTGACCAATTCCTTGGATTGCGCACTATCGTCCAGTCCAGCGATGATCGTCTCAAACGCCGGTACCTGAGTTGGATCGTCGGGGTTTCCATGGAATCGTTGAAGCGCTCCTGTCGCTGCCGTTAAGCGCGATTGAGCATCGCCAACGACACGGCTCAGAGCTTGACCAACCACCTCGGCATAACCTGCACCCGACAGAGCCTGAAGAAGAACCTGATCTGGCGGGTCAAGCGATGGAAGGCCTCGGTCTACCCGCGCCCTGGAGATCACTCCGAGAACATCAACAACGGCATTGCGAACGCGATCGCGTGCGCCGCGCCCACGTTGTGCATCAGTATTGTGAAGCAGCCACTCTTGGGTCGCCTTGGCAAAGCCAAGAAATGCCGGAAAGGTCTTAACAGGATCAAGCGCCGCCGCGTATGCCAACGCCTCAGCATAGCTGACCATGTTGGCTTCAGTCAGGTCCAGAACTTCAAAGTCCAACTGGTTGGCTGGGATACGCTCTATCTGCCGAGAACGACGATCACCGCCGGGCACGTGGTTCAAGATCGAATCAAGGCTCTCAGGCCGACCATCGCTCAGCGCCATCCAAGCGGCGCGTTCCACTTCCAATGGAGGAGGCGACGCGCTAAGGGTTGGCGGCTGCCTCCCGGCGAGCGCCCCGTACCGCGCCGCTGCCGCGGGATCGAGGCCAGCAAGCACCGCGTCAAACCAACCGCGAGAGCGATCTCTTCCCTCGTGTGTCCAAAATCCAGTTGTATAACCAGACTGCAGTGGTGCCGCCGCTGCGGCGTTGCTCGATAGATCCGCAACCGCGATGCCGGTGTCGACTCTCTCAAGTGGTAGGACACGCAACAGCGGTTCAAGCCATCTCGTTCCGTGACGGACCATCAAGGTTCCTCCGGCCCCTGGCTCAATGTAGTAGACGAGAGCATAACCGAGGAGCAGCAACGCGAGACCGCCGACTGCAAGGCCGGTGACCGCCTGACGCAGCCTTATTGCGACAGTTTCAAGGACGGATCGATTCCGAACTCGCCGCGCCAGACTTGCGACGGGCAGCGTAACCGCTGAGCTCGACACACCTCCCTTCACCGGCTCCTGTCGCGCCCCACCCTTCTGCTGAAACACGTAGAGCGGCACCTGCGCACAGAGCGCCGGGAACAGCTCTGCATCTACGTCTAGCTGAGTCTTGCGCCCGCTAAATTGCGCGGCACTCCCCGTATTCAGAAGATCAAGCAAGTGCGCCGTAAATACACCATGCTTTACCCCCACGTCCTCCCAAGTAAGCTGGCTCTCCCGCGACGACGCAACATAAAGACGCGCATCACTTTGACCGAGCGCCGCAAAGTACGACATTCGTCGCACGAGCCCCTCGGCGAAACAGCAATCAAGAATTAGGATCGTCCTTTTTGCATCGATTTTCCTAATTAGTCGATCCAAGGTCTCGGCGGGCAGCAAGGGAAGGCTGCGGACCTCCTGATCGGGCTGAACAAGAAATCCGGCCGTAGCGTCGTCGACCCAACCGTGACCAGAGAGGAACAACCAACAGAGTTCGTAAGGACCGCTCCCCGCAAGCGATCCCAGACCAGCCTCAATCTCTACGGCGGTCGCTTTGTCTTCCGGAACCCTGACAACGATCAGATCGCCGGCGCCCGGCCAGCACGTTCGGAGATACTGCTCGATGGTATCCGCATCGTTGACGGCAACTGAAGTGGAGAGAGGCCCGTGCCCCCGATCGCGCGGTAAGCGCCAATGCCGACGATAAATGCCCCGACCGTTGCCATGTCACCACGTGAAGAAATTTCGCACGCTTGGAGCGGGCCTCGCTATCACGTTTTTGGCGCCAGGCGGTTGAGGAACGCTCGTGACCAACTTTTGCAAGATAAGCGGAGTCGAAATGCCGACGTGAAAGGCGATGATCCCCTCTGCGCGTCCACCAAAATAAAGCCACGCGACGAAGCCGCCGGCTATGATCATGGCAAGCGTGATCCCCCAATAGAACAGGCTGACCCGATAAGCCGGAAGCTGCTCAGCTTCCCGTAGATTCCACCAGTGAAGGATTTCGGCCACAACGCCGCCAGCGCAGCCAACACCGAATACCGTTAACGCGCCATCCAGCACCATTTGATCCCCCTTGAAAGCCCGCCTCATCGTCCAACAGTCAGAGTAACTATCGGCTGCGCCGGGTTTCCTCACCCAACGCCTGCGCCCCTAAAACGGCCCCGGCAGTTCGAAACGCATATTCACTCTTGCGCGAGGAACGACAGCGCTTGGGACCGAATCGGGTGACAACAGCGCTGGCTCTTTTGCATCGTTCTCGATCGCCGCCATGACCTTGAGCATCGTATCAATTTCCACAGCGTGTGGATCACCACCGCCATGATGATGTCCATGGTCGCCATCTGCATGTCCGGCCTCTTGGACATGATGGGCACCATGCCCATCCAACGAAATGCCCACGAACGGCTCATCGACGATGACCCAAGGCTTGTTCACCTCGAACCATTCTGCGCCATGGAGCTGCTTGCGCTTGATCGCGCCGGGACGAGACGCTTCCTGCGCCTTGAACCAGTCTTCGATACGATCATCGACCCAGCCGTGCAGCCGCCAGAACACCGGATTAACATGTGACGAGTAGAATTCGCCGAGATAATCGTACTTGGGCGAACTCCATTTGTCCGAGAAATCAAAGGATGGCCGTTCGCCGGGCTCTCCGGTCTCCGGGTCAATGATGATTTCACCTGTGTCCGGGTCGCGTGCCGGAGTCATCCAACGATTGTGCATGGCGTTGTGGATCGTGAACTCCAGCAGATTGCCAAGCGCCCCAAGGCTGAGGCTGGCGAGCACCGACGGGCTTGTGTATGTCGTCTCCCACTGTCGCATCACCGACGCGAAATAATCCGGCGTCTTCACCCAATCGCCAGTAGAAGGCACCATATTGCCCGACGCGGCAACATCCTTGGTGAAAATCACCGCGCCGGAGGGGTTCTTGGCGGGCGAATAGACGATCTGTGCAATATCTGCCGGCGGCAGCTTCTTCCAAGATGCGGGCGGCGCGAGCCCCTGCCGCACGTAGTCCTCGCGCACCATCTTCATCATCCACCGATGCATGAAGAGAAAGTCTTCTCCAGCACCGTTGTCGAGAATCAGATTATTCCCATCAGTGCGCATCTTGCGCGGCGGTCGCACGACTTCCCAGCCGAGGCCTCTGATCTTCGTCCTAGTCTCCTCGCGCCTGAAGTTCGGCCATTCTCCGCGAAGGGTATGCCACACCGCATGCCATAGCCGATGCCACTTGCCCGCAAGCATCGTCACGGTCGTCGGAGCCAGCATAACACCAGGAATATCGCGCGGTTCGTGGAAATCCCGCTGGACCGCGATCACGCTGGCAGTCACTCCAGCCTTGGAAGTGCCGTGATCTTTGGCGCGCATAACCGAACCGACGAGGCACATGCGCGGATGCGTCGTTTCCGGCCAGTGCTTTGCCAACGTAAGCTCGTAGACATACTCAAACGCTTCTATATCCGATCCCTTCGCGCCGCTCCCGCGAAGCCGGATCAGAGATGGCTCTCGCGACACGAGATCCCCCTCGATGGTCATCACCGCGCGCTCGGACTCATCCTCGTTCGTCGGCCACGATAAGAGACCTGTGATCTTGCCGTTCAGAGATGAGATCAGCGTCAGCTCTGCTTCAGCGAACTGAAGCTTGTTGAAGTCGTTGACGATGTCCGGTTCATTGAGAAAGCTGCGGTAAGTGTATGTTCCAGTGACGTCCGTCGGTTCCATACGCCTACCCTCCGCTTCGATTTCCCGTGAATACAAACACAAACCTTTCTTCGTCAGGCATCTGTCGTGTCGCGCTGAAGGACGACATCAGGAGATCACTGAGCGGTGCAACAAATTCCCGGTGGACGGCCCCAAAGCAATTAGACTCTGGCCCCCTGCCATCGGACGGCCAAGCATCGTCCTGCAATCCTCAATCTATCCATCACCTCAGGTGGAAGTACGGTTGCCCTTCCACTTAAAGAAATTCGCATAATTACACGTAAAACGTGTATCACTTATATCGGAGGCAAGCAACAGCAATGCGAAAGCTCTCGGCAGCACAGATCAACGACTAAGCAGCAATCGCCGCGCCATCCACTCCTACATTGTGTCCATCGTCGCCCGTTACAACGTTGCTGCCCGCTCCACATCTTCAGATCGGCGACAAGGCAGCACGAACCAATAACTCGTTAAGCCGAACCAGACACCGATGACGACGGTGCTCAAGATCGCGCGCCAAACGACGATCCCGTACATCAAGATATCCGCGCCGTTGTTCTAGGCGGCCATCCTTGATCCCTGCGACGAGCAATCCCCGCAGCTCTGTCAATTCATCGTCCAGGTCCTTCAGACCCGCTCTCCAAGCCGGTTCCTCAAGATAGCGCCAACCGCCGACCGCTTTGCGGATTACGTGACGGCTCTGGCGGTCCACAAGCTCCCCGGTCCGAAGGGCTGCCTGCGTGTCCTTCAAAGCTTGCAGAAAGTCGTCGAAATGTTCCTGCCCGAGCGGATCAGTAAACGCCGGACGATGGAAGGCCGTTGCGATCGTCTCGAGGATCAAGCGATCCTGGTCGCGCGCGTTCCGGATGCCAATGATCTGGTCGTAGTATCGCTGCTGGAGATCGGAATAGGCATTCAACCACGTAACATAGTCATCCCAGAACCAGAGCTGCACCTGGAAGTCGCCTGCCGCTCGATGTTCCTCGTCGAGCAGCCGGGCTTGGCGCTGTATCCCGGCGTCCCGTTTTGCCGTCGTCGCTAACACCCAGACGTCGAGTTTCGGTCGAAAAGCGAGCCCCTTATTCGCTTCCGATCTGAGCAGCTTTCGGTCGATCGGTCCGCCGGGAAGAGGATTGTTGTTCTCATCCAAGTCGTCGAGCCGCTTGCACTGCACGCCGATTGCTCCGGCGCGAGTTCTGGCGGCGTAGACATCGACCCCATCCTGGGCCTGTCCGGGCCGGCCGATCTTATCCGCCATCGCGATTCCATAAGCGAGTTCGACGACCGATTGGGTCAGATCCTCGAACTGCTGCCAATAAAGTGGTGGCTGGAAAAACTGAGTGACCTGTCCCATCAGCGAGGTGTCTCCGATCGATCGAGCAGCGTCGCGCCGGTCGCGGCAGACCCAACTCCATGAAGTTGAAACAGGCGATCGAAGAAGCGTTCGATCAATGCTTGCGCGCCGGCGCCCACGCCATATCGCCTCCTAACGGCGCCGAATTGGGAGATGCTCGACCAAATTCCTGACCTCCACCCTCATCGCCCCAACCTCACGCGGAGCCTTCGCGCTCGCTCCTGGAATGCGCCTTCGCCACCCTCAAGGATGTCGCAGACCGCCTTCCTGATTTCCGCGTTCTCCAACCCGCCTGACCTGTATGAGATCGGCGGCAGGGAGCCGTGCGGATGCGGCCCGGCGTCGGCAATGATGATCTGGTCCGCATCGGTGTTGATCACGAGGTTCGCGTTGTGCGTGACCATGATCACTTGGCGGTGGGCCTTCGCCTCGATGAAGAGGTGGACCAGCTCATCGAAAACCGACTTGGGATCTAGGTTTTCCTCGGGCTGGTCGATCACGAGCGGCCGGTTATCGCTGTCGTCCAGCGCCAGATAGAGCAGCAAGAGCACGATGCCGCGGGTGCCCGGCGACAGTTTGCGGATGTCGACACCATCATAATCGATCCCATAGCGGATCGAGATGTGATAGATGCTGAACAGCCATTGCGCAAAGGGCTTCGACCACGCGCGGAATTCTGCCTGGTCGGTGTGCGCGACCGGAGAATGATCCAACAGGTCCTTTTGATAGAGGCGTCGGAACTCCGCCATTGCCGCGATGACGGCGGCCGAATCCCCGGTCTCCCACGCGCCCTTCAACACCTCGTTCGCCTTCTGTAGCAGCGTGCCCTTGCCTCGGAATGCGCCGGCTTTCCTGAGGTCGATCAGACCGTCTTCCGCCTCCGACGCCCATTGCTCCACGTTGGCGACACGCGTGACGGAGAAGGAGAGTTTCTTGAGCGTGCCGGACGCCGCGGCGAGTCGCGCCATAAGCGGCGCGTAGAGGTCCTCCAGCACAGATTGCTCCGCGACAAGCGCGTCGAAGGCCCTCCCATACGCCTCCTCGCGCTGCGTCTGCAGCTCACGCGCCCGATCTCTGGCGCCCTGCGCGTCTTTCAGCTTATCGGTAAGCGTTTGCAGCGCTGCAGTCTCGGTCGCGATGCTGCCAGAGAGCGCTGTGTATCGCCGTTGCGTCTCCTTGTCGGCGCTGACCAGCTTTTCCAGCCGCGCCATCTCCGCTTCCAGGACGGCTTGTGACAGCGTGCCCAGATCGACATCGTCTCGAAAGTACGGCGTATTGGGATCGCTCGGCGCCGGCGACGTTCCCTTGAGCTTGGCGATCTCGCCGTCGACCCATTTCACATAGCCGGCGAGATCGTTGTCGACGGGCCCCTTGTAGTCCAACAGGAACGACGCCCACTGCTCTGCCGACATGCCACTGTGGGTATGGCGCGCCTGGGCCTGTCTCAGCGCTTCAGGGGCCTGGTTGCGTCGCAGGTCCTTCACCTCGTCCTGCATTGCCAGGAAGGTCTGCCGCTGGCCGGCGAACTGGCGCAGCTTCGCTCGAATCTGGTTTGCGGCCCCGGCCAGTTCGGTGTGACGCTGCGCTCGCTTCTCGCTACCGGCCGAAACGAGCTTCGCACGATCCGCCGTGTAGGCGTCGACCAGCTTCTTCTTTTGCGCAACCTGCCCCTCATAGGTCGTAATCAGCTTTTCCTTCTCCAGCTCGGTGCCGATGCGCTCAGAAATCTGCGACACGGCCTCTGCCTCGCGTTCGCGCGCGAGACGGTGACGCGACGCGCGGTGATCGAGAAGCTCGGCGAAGTCCAACGTGCCGTCCCGAGCGTCGTCTGGATGGGCCTCAAAGATCACCCTTTCGATTTCGCGCAGGAGGCCGTCGGTCAGCCCGCTCGACGAGCACAGCTCCTCCACGAACTGCTGCGACAGATAACGCACGCGCTCATAGCTGAAAGGCCCGTTCGCGTCCGAGCCATCGAGCGCGCGAATGCTCGGTTCGCCGGACGCCCAACTCACCTTGACCTTCCCATCGCCGACAAGGGGTCGGGCGCGGATGAGAAAAGACGGGTTGGCCCATTCCTCGGCGTTCCACGCCTCGTCCGAGATCGAGTCGCATCCCGCCGCGATCATATCAGCCAGCGCGGTCTTGCCGGAGCCGCGGGCGCCGATGATGGCGACCAGCCCGGAATTGAGCGGAATGACCGGCGTCGTCATCCAGGGCGCATCGAGGACCTCGATTCCCGAGATCACCTGCGATGGCGTTGCCGATGCCGGCGGTTCGGCACCCACATGCGCGCGGCCGCCGGGGTCGATGCACGCCTGGCGTAGAGCATCGAACTCCAACCCACCCTTGATCCAGGAGAACCGTTCCCCGAATGGCGAGGCGACATCGTCGAGCTTGTGGGCGTCACTCCCATGCAGACAGGGTTTCAACCCACCGTATCGGGCTCGCATTTCATCAGGGCCAAGATCCCTTTGGCCGAGCCAGAACTCGCGCTGCGCCGGGCTGCTGGCAAATATCACATGCGCGAAGCCTTCGATTTCGCGTCGGATCGTCTGATCTGCTGCCTCCCGCACGCCCGACGTTCCGTCGGTCGCGCCGCCTGCGACAGCAATCAGGATGTTCTTCTTCGCCCATCCGCTCTCAGTAAACACCTCGCGCAACTTCTGGAAGTTAACCTTGAACTGGTTGGCTCCGTAGGATAGCGCCGCGCGGTCGTCGGTGATGTCCGGGTCGGCCTTCTTGCCAAGCCTGACGAGGTCCGCCCGCGTGCAGTCGAAGCGGTCCTGCATTACATTGAACTGCAGGCGCGACAGCAATCGCTGCAATTCCTCGACGTGCTTTGGATCCTCCGGGCTGACAAACAGGTGAAGATTGACGAATCCGCCCTTGGCTGTAGCCACATCGAGCCGGAGTTCGACATTCGGGAAGATCAGCTTGGTGGCGGGCAGCCGGCCAGCGGCCTTGTGCCTCAGCACCTCTTCGTAAGTATCCGTGACGTAATAGTCGGTGACGGCGATCGCCTCGATGATCGGCGTGGCCCTTTCCAGCGCCGTGAGATAGTCAGTCCAGGCCGTGGGGCCACTGAACTGGTTGTTCATCACCGTGCCCGGTGCATGAATATGCGGCTCCCACCTCCGCCACTCCGATCCGCGACTAAGCATTCGCCTCGCCCCTATCCGCCCGCGCGATTGGCCCGCGCGGCGATATCGGCGACCCGCGGTTCGGCAACCGGCGATCAACCAGGCTGATTGTCGCCGTTTGCGCTTCAAGGCGCCGAACATTCGTCAGGGCAAGTCGTTCGAGATACATAAGAAATCCACAAATATTGGAGCGGATCGGCGATCCATTACTTCCTAGCAGTGCACAATCAGGAGGCGAATACGGCCTTCGTCTGCTATCAAGGCGGTTCTGGACCACGCGGATAGTCAGGATGACGCCCGGCCGGCGATGGCTGGCGAGATCGGGGGCAATGGAACCGGAAGGAGAGAAGTCGGTAGAGACCGTCATCGGCGACTTCGATGCCGCCGATGAACTGCTTTTTGCTGCCGAGAGCGGCGGCTTGCGCGGTCTGGGGCTCATTCACGTGCAACGGTCGGGACAGATCGGGCCCCTGGTCGAACTGGTGCGCGCGCGACAGCGATACCCCGAAGCCTTCGCGTCCGTTGTGCTCGAGGCGCCGTTCGTCGCGACAATTGAGACCGCGTTTGACCATGACACGGTGACCGGCACCGAAAAGAACGCACAGGCGGGCGTCTTCCCGCTTCAGCGGCTCGGCGCAGATGGCGCGCGATCGGACCTGTGGCAGCTCTGGGCAAGCCGGGCCGATCAGGCTGCCCTCGCCGCCGGCTTCCCAGCGCAGATCGCGGCCGAGATTGTCGGCGCGCTCGGCGAGCTCCAAGACAATGTCTTCCGCCACAGCGAGGCGGCGAGCACAGGTCTTGTGGCGTTCGCCGCGCGCCCGGGCACGTTTGAAGTCGTCGTCAGCGATAACGGCATCGGCGTGCTCGCGAGCCTGCGCTCCCATGCCGACTATGCCGGCATCGAGGACGCCGGCATGGCCTTGAAGGTCGCGGTGGCCGACGGCGAATCCCGTTTCGGCCGCGACTGCGGTTGCGGCTTCGGGATGGGGCAGATGTTTCGCGCGCTGGCCAATCATGACGGCGATCTACGTTTTCGCAGCGACGATCACGCGCTCGAGATCCGCGGACACAGCCCGAGCCTCCAAGGTCGCGTCCAGCTCCGCCAGAAAGCTCCCCTGCCCGGCCTGACCGTCAGCGTGCTGTGCCGACCGGCGAGTGTGCCGGGCCGAACGCTCTGACCGCTCCACCGGCGCGAAGTCGGAGAGCAGCAGCGCCGCGCGCTTGGTGACGATGTTGTGGGCGAGCAGGTCGTCGATTGGCGCCCCCTTTGGGGTAGATATCCGCGGCCAACGCAGGCGGCCGGCTTCAGTGAATTCTGCCCGGCGGCGCTTGAGGGTGCGGGCGAAGGCATCCGTCTCGACCAGGACGACTTGGGCGAAGTGGCGCTTGAGGCGGTGGAGAACCTGGGCGCCGCCGCGCACCACGAGCGTAAGCGGGCGTCCCGCCGCATCGGCAATCCGGCAGAGACAATCGACGTGCCACTCGATCCGGCTCGGCACGCCGGCGCCGGTGCGGAACTCAAAAGCAACGATCTCGACTTCCGGGCGCTCTCGCACGAAACGCAACCAGCACGCATAGTCTTGGTCGGTCCTCGCGTTGAGGTGCAGCGCCGCCGGAATCCCCGCCGCCATCAACTCGACCCAGCCCAGCGCGATGCGCTTGATGCTGTGCAGATTGTCAGGCCGCGGCACGTTCAAGAACAGGCTGAAATTCGGTACGGTGACCAGCGCGATCCCAAGATCCCGCAGCGTCGACATGATCAGCGCGCGATCGGCAAACGCCCACCAGGCCTCGAGCTTGATGTCCCGATCAACGCCCGAAGCGACCACTGTCGCGGATTCGGAGATGCGAAAGCGCGCGGCGAGCTCAGCGCGGGTGCGAACATGCGGCTGGCCGCTTCGCATGTGGAACAGCTCATAAAGAGGAACGGCGACAACCGGTTCGTTCAGAACCGCCCTGCGGCTGTATTTATGCCCGATGAGCGGGATGACGGACGGCAGTTCCGGCGTCGCAAGTGCGTCAACCCGGGGCGTCGACTCCAGCTCGAAGCCGCCGATCTCAAGGTAACGCTCGAAGAACTGGTCGGGCTTGTTGCGGCAAACGGAGTCGCAGGCGGCACGATCCTCGCACGAGCAGAAATCGTTGCAGTCGAATACGCCAGCATCGGTGTGAAGACCTCCGCAGGTCGCAAAGTCCGGGCAACCACCGCAGCCGAGCGACGGCGCGTAGAGCACGGCGTCATCGCGAAGCCGATGCGAGGGCCTGAAGTCGCGAGTGGGCTCCTGCGGGGCGCGGCGGGTCATTTGAGCTTGATCTCCGCCGTCGCTCCGAGAATCCCGACGCGCTCGACGATGGCCGGAGCCATACCTTGTCGCGCGTCAACTGCAGCCCGCACGGAGGGCGGCGCGTTGGTGATGCTGGCCACCTGCTTGAGCCCGTCGAACACCACCAGATCCGGCCCCTTCGACTGGATCAGCACGGTGGCGCCCTGACATGCCGCTCCCTTCGCGGTCAGCTTCGCCGTGAGCGTCCGGCTCTCCTCGGAGATGCTGACGTCCATCAAGGTCGGCGCCTTGATACGGTCGATGCCCCTCGCCCAACGCTTGGTGTAGGGCTTACCGCTGGCATTGCGGATGAACTCGATTCCCATCACGCGACCTCCAAGACAGGTGCAAAGGTTTTGGTTTTTCCCGACCGGCGCTCGATCAGGAGACCACGCGCAGCCAGATTGGATAGGCGGTTGTTCCAGGCCGTTGGCGCCAAGCCCTCTTGGCTCTGCGCTGCGAGACTCGGCGCGCTTGCCGTACCCAGGCGCGCGACGAGATCGAAGGTTGAGCGATGCGCCTCGTCGAGCTCGCCCAGAATCTTGGGATCGCGCACCTCGCCCGTCGGAGTAAGGTGGCAGATCCACATCGCGTCCTTGCGATGCCGCAGAAAAAATTCGAGCTCTTCGGTCACCGCCGGCGAAGCATTGGCGATGACCGGGTAGAGTCCCGGCAAGGTGGCGCGCGCATGATCGCGGAAAGCGATCACGCCCTCGCGTAGGAAGGAGGCGGTCGCGACCGTGACGCCTTCGAAGTCCAAATAGACGGGCTCCGGCTCGGCCGGCGGACGCGCAGCGGCGACCAGCTTTCCAAGGAGCTGACGGCCGGCTTGCGCGCCGCTGAGCACTGCCTGGCCACCGGCCAGATCAACGATCGACAACTTCACTTTTCCACCCTCATTGAGTTCAGTGAAGATGGAGAGGACACCGTTTGTTGTCAAGGGCCGCCGATTTTATCCCCCAGTTTCCCCGGCACCGGCATTAGGGCGGAGCGCCGGGCGGGCTTAATTAGGCTTTTGTTAACCTCACAGTGCTCTAGGAAAAATGTAAGCTTCGTGATACATATTCTAAGAATCTGTAGTGCGAAGGTGACAAATGCCTACCCCACACAATCCCCCCGCCGCCGTTCGGCGGGCCATGCGCAAGCTCGGCGCCGACATCCACGACGCCCGTCGGCGTCGGCGGCTGCCGATGGCGGTCGTAGCCGAGCGCGCCTTCACCTCCCGTTCGACCCTGCAAAGAGTCGAGGCCGGCGACACCAACGTCAGCATCGGCATCTATGCCGGCGTCCTTCAGGCGCTCGGTCTGCTCGACGGTCTGAGCAAGATCGCCGACATCAGCAACGACAGCGTCGGACAGGCGCTGGCCACTGCCGAACTGCCCAAGCATGTCCACCTCAAACGCAAGACCGGAGTTTCACGCGATGGCTGACTTCGAGGTGCATATCGATCTAGGCGGCCGCACACGCCGCATCGGCTTGGCCAGAAGCAATCAAGTTCGCGGCTCGGAGACCATTCTCTTCGAGTACGATGGCGCGTGGCTTAGTGACCCAGACCGATTCTCACTGGAGCCGGCCCTAGCC
>DAIMKE010000006.1:0-20985 GCA_036721875.1 Bradyrhizobium sp.
CGTCTTCTACGTTGAGCGGGACGATCACATCGATGTCTGGCGCGTGCTCGACGCGCACCGCGACATCCCGGCCTGGCTTGACGATCCCGAAGGCGATGACCGCACATCGCGCTGAGGTCGAGCACGCCAGGCGCTTTCTGAAGACTCCGCAGTCGCGAAACTCGATGCGCGAAACCTCGGAAAGTCCGACCTACCGCAAGAAGGGGGATTCACATGGGAATCAAGATGTGCTTGATTCGTTCTCATGTTCCAGCCGGACTTCTTCGCCGCCGCCACCGATGCGGATCGATCAGCATCGCAGGACGCACCCGCGCTGGACCTGCCGGCTCTTCTCGATCGCCTGACGGCGGTTTGCGAACGCCCACGCTATAGCTTCATGGTGCTCAATCTGATCGCGCAGGCGAGCACACAAAGCGGCTCGGCCGGCCCCTACGTCCGTGACGGGGACCGCCAGGTGCCGGTGCGGGACTGGCTCTGCGATGCCCTCGCTCCGGTCGCCCGGCGGGATCCCCGCCGTCTTGCGATCGCAAGGAAAGTTCGATCGGAGCTCGAGCAGCGCAATGAGCTTCCATCCGACATAGCCGCCGCCGAACAGCTGATCGCCGCGGAGGTTCAGAAGCGAATCCGTCTCTCCGGGCGCACGAACGTGAGCCGAGCGGTTTCGGAACTCGTCAGGGCCGGCTTCGTGCGGCGGCACTATCAGGGCTACCGCGTCGACCATCACAACCGCGGTGCCCAGCGCCAGGCTGTCTACACGGTCACCGACGAGGTGCGGCGCGCGCTTCATCCGCGGTAATGAGCTTGGCGAAAGACTATCCGGCGGCTGCCTGAAGCCCTTGGACAAGCAGCCACAATCGCCGTCAGGGCCCGACGTCAGCCGCACGTGTCTTCACCCGAAGGCCCGTGCTTGCCGGGAAGCCGAGCGCGCTCGCCACGCGATCATTCCATCCATAGGGATCGGAGCGCACCACCGGCTCGCCTGAATCGTCGAAGAGCACCGTCTGGTAGAGCATGCGGACCGGTACGGGTTGCGGCAGCGCGACGTAGCTCTCCTTGCCCGTGGCGCGGGCCCGGTGCCATTCGGCATCAACGCCCTGATCGCGTGCGAGCATCTCGGCGAAGCCAAGAGCGTCCTCGACGCGCACGCAGCCATGGCTGCGCTGCCGCTGCACTTCGGAGAACAGCGCCTTGGCGGGCGTGTCATGCAGATAGATGGACTGCTCGTTCTGCATGTCGAATTTCACAAGCCCAAGCGCGTTCTTCGGACCCGGCTGCTGGACGATCCAGCCATCCTTCCACACCATGTTGTTGCGACGGAGATAGCCGGCGCCCTTGCCGGCGAGCTCCTTGCGCTGGATCGAGCGCGGCACGGTCCAGGTGGGGTTCGCAACCAGCCGCAGGATCGGCGATCCAAGCTGCGGGGTCGCGGTCTCCGGTTCGCCGACAACCACTTTGCGCGTGTCGACGAGCTTGCCGTCGCGCCAGTAGGCCAATCGGGCGGCGGCGAGATTGACATCGATGCGGGTCGCCGGCGGGTTTCTCTCGAGCCACCGCAGCCGCTCCATGTTGACTGCGATCGCACGCGCTCGGTCCGCGTCCGAGAGATTCAGGATCTCCAGCGCATCGGTTCCGATCATCCCATCGGGATCGATGCCATAGTCAGCCTGCATCCGCTTGACCGCAGCCACCATCGGCGGCGTATAGACAGCGCCGGCGGCGGCCTTGTCGAGATAATCGAAGGCTACGAGCTGCGCGGCGATAGCCGGTATGCGCGGATCGCTCTTGCCCGGTTCGATGGGCTTGCCCGCGTCCGGTATCGGCGTGGGAGGCGCGTTGCTCGACTTTCGAAGCGCAACATAGGCCTGCGACAGCCTGCGGTAATTCTCGTCCCCCGGCGCCAAGCTCTCCAGCCACTCGTCCAGCTTTCCTTCCTGCATCGCGCGCGCAAGACCCGCCCGAAGATCAACTTGCGGGCGTGGGACGGTGTAGATGTCGAAGAGCTTTGTCGGATCGGCCGCCCCGCGAGCCAACGTGCCCGCATATGCGAGCGCGGCCTTCGTCAACGCCGCGTCGCGACCCGCTGTGCCCGATCGCTGCTCGAGCGGAAACGGCAGGCGGTCGAGACCGTGAGCCGCACGGGCCTCCATGGCTTTCCTGAGCTGGCCCACCAAAGCCTCGGTCCAGGCTGGTTGGGAAACCGTTCCCCCAGCCTCATGCTGACTCGATGGATTGGTGCGAACCTCGCATGCAGACAGGCCCAGCGAGCCGGCCAGCAACAATGGAACGGCCACATTCACGCGCACTATCATCCCCTTCTAATCGAACCGCAACGCGGCAAAGGCGGTTCCGCTCCGAAGTCCGTCGACCGGCATCCAGGTTCACGAAACGCGCCTCGGCTATGGGCGACCCCTGACAGTTTCACCCCCTCCCCCCCACTGCCATGATTTCGTCTCCGTCGATGCGGTCGTGGCACATCAGCAGCCAGTGCGCGACACGGGTCTCGACCTGGTGATGCACATGGCAGACAATGCCGTGCGCCAGCTAGACTATGAACGTCGGCACATAGAGCTTGAGAAGCGCACGCAGGGGAGGACTCTGCTCCATCAGCTCGATAAGCGTCGATGTATCAATGCGGAGGCCAGTTGCCCCATCGACCTGTACGATCGTGTCGTGCCGAGAACATTCGGCCCCCATCAGCGCGCAAAAGCCTGACAGACCATCACGTCCAAAGATGCCGACTTCCGTGCTGCCGCTCTCCGGCAACGTCGAGACGACGGTCGCAACCCCTCCCTCGGGAAAGTAGATGTGTTCGATCGGTTCGCCCGCCACGACCAGCTTCTGGCCTCGCCCCAACTCGACCGGTGTTAGATGCGGTCGCAGCAGACCGAGATCATCGTTTCCCATCCGTGAAAAAAGGAGATTGGAAGTGAATGATCTACGCGAATCTAACGAGCGCACCCCTCACAGGCTGTGCCAAAGCCCGTCAACATGTTCAGGCGGCCGGCGGCGCATGATGCCAGGGCGCGGGGTGAATCAAGCCGCAGCGAGCAGTTTGATCAACCCACGGGCGTTTGCGGCATGGGTGATGTGATAAGGTACGACTGAGAGTGCGGTTTCAGCCTTCACCCGTCTCAGACCACGAATGAGGAAGCGCGCGCCGACCAATCGATCATTATTCCGGGCGCCGGCAGATGCTGAAGGTAGTCGAGGCTATTCGGCTATGAAGCCGAACGTCCGGAGCGCCAGGTCGATCTGTGCGACGATCCGCTTGCGTGTGAGGCTCTCGCTCCTGCCGAACAGGGCGCAGAGGTGAAGGTCGCCCATCGCCGCGCCCAGCAGCATTCCCGTCACGCGCTCGACATCGCCGATGCTCGGGCACGGACGTTCCAGCTTCACCCGTTCCACGGCCGCCACCAGATAGCGATAGCCTTTCGCCATCACGCGCTCATGGAAATCATCGGCCAGTTCCGGCGCGTGCTCGGCCTCCGCGATGAGAAGCCGCGTGAGGCGGACCTGCCGTGGCGACAGCACGAAGGCGATCACCTCCATCAGGCGGTGGCGCAGCTCCGCCAATGGATCGGCGATCGGCACAGCGTCGCGATCGTCCCAGGGGCAATCATCGGCGGCGACGACAATCGCGGCCAACAGCCGGCTCTTGTCCGTATAGAAGGCGTAGATCGTCTTCTTCGACATGCCGGCGGTTCGCGCCACGTCCTCCATCGTGGCGGCGCCGTAGCCGCGCGTTGTGAACACCTGCTCGGCGGCCTGAAGGATGCGCCGCCGCCGCTCGGTGTCCGAATAGAGCGGAGGTCGTCCCGCCCTGGCGATGGCGTGATCGGGAAGTGTCGAGGAGGTTCTTGACATTACGGAACGATATCGTTTCCTATCACGGTTCAAAACGCTACCGTTTCCGAACCGCCAGCGCAAATCCGGGGCGGAGTGGAAGATATCCGGCAAGGTCATTCGCATTGCAGCCCATAGCATCAAGACGCATCGCACCCATCCTCGGAAGCCTCGGCGCGCTCGCCCCTTTGGCCATCGACATGTATCTTCCGGGCATGCCGCGGATCGCCGCCGATCTCCATGCCGGCGAAGGCGCCGTGCAATTCAGCCTCATGACCTTCTTCGCGGGCCTGATGATCGGTCAGCTCTTCTGCGGCCCGCTCTCCGACAGGATCGGGCGCAAGCCGACGATCTATGCGGGACTGGCGCTGTTTGTCGCCGCTGCGCTCGGCTGCGCGAGCGCGGCGACGCCCGAACAGTTGATCGCCTGGCGCTTCGTGCAGGGCCTTGGCGGCTCGGTCGGCATGGCGATCAGCATGGCCATCATCCGCGATCTCTACACCGGCCATGCCGCCGCCCGCCTGATGGGGCTGATGATGATGGCGCTCAGTGTCGCGCCCGTCATTGCGCCGCTGCTGGGAACGGCCATCCTTGCCTTTGCACCCTGGCCGGCCCTGTTCGTGCTGCTGGCGATCGTCGGCGCTGGCTGTGCGCTACTGGTCGCCACCGTTCTGCCAGAGACGCGGCCGCCTGCCCTGCGGACCGCGACCCGCCCGGCCGACGTGGCGCGCAACTATCTGCATCTGATCGTCAGCCGGCGCTACATCGCCTATGTCGGTGTGATGGCCGTCGCACAGGCGGGTTTCTTCGCTTACCTCGCCGGCTCGTCCTTCGTGTTCATCTCCGTCCACGGCCTGACCCCGGCCGCCTACAGCCTGATCTTCGCCATGAATGCCGTCGGCCTGACGGCCGGCGCGCAACTCGCGCCTCGTCTCATGCATCGCTTCGCCCCGCAGACGATCGTTCGCGCGGCGCTGGCCGTTTATGCGGCGGCAGCGGTCATTCTCGCCCTGCTCGAACTGGGCGGCGGCGCGGGCATCGTGGCGCTGGCCGCCTTGCTGTTCGTGGCAATCACCGCGCTCGCCTTCGTGATGCCGCTGAACAGCATGATGGCGCTCGAATCCTATGGCGCCATCTCGGGCACGGCCGCAGCACTGATGGGCACGATCCAGTTCGCGGCGGGAACCCTCGCATCGCTCATCGTCGGACTCACCGCCGACGGCACCGCATTGCCGATGGTGCTGACGATCGCGGTAAGCGGCATCGCCGCCTGCCTGCTTGCCTTTGGTGTCTTTCCGAGGGCGCGCGTCTTCGAATTGCAGAAGGAACCCGCATCATGATCGGAATCACCGGCGCCACCGGCAAGCTCGGCCGGCTCGTCATCGACACGCTCTTGCAGACGATCCCCGCATCCGACATCGCAGCGCTGGCGCGCAGCCCCGACAAGGCCGCGGAGCTTGCCGCGAAGGGCGTCGCCGTGCGGCAGGCCGACTATGATCGGCCCGAGACTCTCGACAGCGCCCTTGCCGGGATCGAGCGGCTACTGCTGATCTCGTCGAACGAGATGGGTCGGCGCGTGCCCCAGCACCGCGCGGTGATCGCGGCGGCACAGCGCGCAAAGGTGAAGCTGCTGGCCTATACCAGCCTGCTCCATGCCGACCGCTCGCCGCTCGCGGTGCGGGAGGAGCACGTCGCGACCGAGGCGGCATTGGCCGAGGCCGCTATTCCCCACGTCCTGCTGCGCAACGGCTGGTATATCGAGAATTATACGGGCAGCGTCGGCATGGCGATCGATAACGGGTCGATCATCGGCGCCGCCGGTGACGGACGCATCTCGGCCGCCGCGCGCGCCGACTATGCCGCTGGTGCGGCGGCCGTCCTGACGGCCACGGCCGATCAGTCAGGCCAGGTCTATGAGCTTGCGGGCGATACGGCCTTCACTCTCGCCGAGCTCGCGGCGCAAATCACCCGGCTTTCCGGCAAGACCGTCACCTATCGCGACCTGCCGGCGGACGAATGCCGGGCGGCGCTCGTGGTGCGCGGCCTGCCGGAGCCGATCGCCGCGCGGATGGTCGCCTCCGACATCGGCATCGCCAAGGGCGGCCTGTTCGATGACAGCCGCCAGCTCAGCCGGCTCATCGGGCGGCCGACCACGCCGCTGTCGGAGGCCCTCGCAACGGCGCTGAAGGACCGACCCATCAACGCACATTGAGTCCCAGTTCGCTCAAGAGCTGGCCGGCCTGCTCGCGGGAGATCGTCGCACCGCGAAACAGGCTGGCGTCGACAAGCCGTAAGCCGCCCAGGTCGGCGCCGCGCAGATCGGCGCCGTCGAAACGCGATCCCGTCATGACCGCATCGCGCAAACTGCACTCCTCGAAGATCGTCGCGCGGAAGTCGCACCTGCGCAGATCGGCTTGCCCGAAGTCGATCTTCTTCAGGATCCGCTTGCGGAACGATAATCCCGGCAATTTGGCATGGATCAACAGGGTTTCATCAAAGCGGATATCGAGCGCTTTCGCGTTCGACAGGTCCGCGCCCGTCAGCTTGCATCGCTCGAATTTCGCGGCGGCAAGGGTTGATTCGCGCAGGACGCAATTATTGAAGTCGCTGGCGACGAAGATGGCGTCGCTCAGGTCGGCTCCGGTGAATTGCGCGAAAGCGGCGCGGCAAGACCGCCAGGCCGTGCCCTCCAACTTCGCGCCGGTGAAGTCGGCGCGGCGCAGATTGCATCGCTCGAACGTCCAGCGGGATAGGTCCAGTCTGGCGAGGTCGGCCGCTTCGAGATCGCAGTCGATGAGATGAGACGGGGACGCGAGCAGGCGCTCGACATCGGCCCGGGTCAACGCCTGGTCGTGAATTGAGCGATCGGAAAACAGATTATCCACTGGTGACTGGTAGCTCGGTCAGCCAATGTTATCCACACTCGCCATGCCTCTAAGCAATGGCCGCCCGCGGGAAGTCGTGCGTGAATGCGAAATAGCCGATTTAGGGACTATTGGGATTCACCGTGAGTTGATGACGGCGGCTGCGAGTTAGATCATGGCTTCGAAGCTGGGGTCGCTTTTGCAGGCGCGCATGGCGGTGCGTTTGAACTCCTTCAGTTTACAGAAGAAGTTTTCGATCAGATGGGTCCAGGTATAGACGGCGGCATCGATCTGTCGTGCGCCGATGCGTTTGGGGTGCTGCGAGATGATGACGGCGGCGCCGCGCTCATCCAGGTCGGCGAGGATGGCGTTGCTGTCGAAGGCCTTGTCCGCGATCAGCCCTTCAAAGGCGAGGCCGTCGATGAGCGGCGCCACCTCGACGCTGTCGAAGCGCTGGCCGGGGCACCAGCCGGAAGCGCACCAGATTGCCGAGCGCATCGGTCAGCGCCAGGTTCTTGGTCGTCATGCCACCTTTGGAGCGGCCGATGGCCTGGCGCTGATTCCCCCTTTTGCGCCCTGCCCGTGACGGTGGACTTTCGCGATCGTTGCATCGACCATGGCGTATTCCAGGTCAGGCTCGTCCGACAGCGCGTCGAAAATCCGCTTGAACACATCAGCTGCACGCTAGTCGCGAAACCGCCGGAGCGCCGTGCTCCAGTTGCCGAACCGCTCCGGCAGATCGCGCCACGGACTGCCCGTGCGCGCAATCCACAGCACCGCCTCCAGAAACAGCCGGTTGTCTCTACCGCTACGCCCAGGGTCAGTCGGCTTACCCAGACAATGCGGTTCAATCCTCGCCAATGGGCGTCGGTCAGCCATCTCGATCCATTCGCAGCGTGAGTCACATCCGCAACGCAAAGTGAATCTGGAGGGTTCTGTGAGATCGCGCCGCGGTGAGCGTCGACCTTGGCGCCATGGAGGCCAGGATTTTGGCCGACCCCAGTCTGATGCGCACGCGGCGCTGCACCGTCGAGCATCCCTTCGGGACGATAAAACGCATTTCTGGCGCGGTAGATTCCTCACGAGAGGTCTCCGACGGGTAAAGCCGAAGCCGTCCTCTCGGTATTGGCCTACAACATCATCCACGCCACCAATATCGCCGGATCAAAGGCACTTCCGGGATAAGGCCTTCCCTCGTCCAAAACACGGGCGTCAAAGATTCATGGGTGGCGGGCAACTTCCAGTGAGTTTTGGCGAAGCCCGCCTCAGAAGCCCCCCGACATATCGGTGGAACGCCTATGAAGGGCGTGATACAAAATGGGAGGTCCAGCGTAACCTGCCCCACCTCCATCGTCGGGTAGCCGGCACTTGACACGCGAGACCTTAATCTGCGGCCGGCCGGAAGCCATTTCGGTGCAGGCGCACGACAGGATCCGAAAGGAGCACAACGGCTCCGCTCGGGTGGCGCGGGGCCGGCTCGACGCCGAACCACTCATTCGGGAGAGGCGCTGGAGGAGAGTTGCATGAGCAGGGAAGACCTTGAATATTACGTGCGTCGCGCACGCGATGAGGCAGCCGCGGCCGCGGCCGCCCACAGCGTCGAGGCGGCCTCGGCTCACAGGCTGCTGGCGATCGAATATGAGGGGCAGGCGCAGGAGCTAAGGGCAAGGCTGGAGGGCGCCGCGCGGGACAATGACGGGTGGCCCCTCGATGGACCAGTTCGGCGCCGACGGCCCAAGTTGTCGATTAGGACCGTGCGGGAGTTCGCCGACTAGGGCCGGCTTCACGTCAGCGAGAAGCAGAGCCCAAGCGCTCCGCCGGAGTTCCTAGTCCCTAGTTTATAGCTAACCTGGATCGCGATGACGATGCTGCGACAGTTACCGTCATCTCGGCCATGCGCGAGAGATCAGGAGCTGCGGCCCCCGCTGTGGCCCGCTCTTCAGCGAGCATTTCCCGTTTCGCGCCGGAGCCGCTCCTCCCTCACCACCTTGTTATCAAGCCTCGAACCTTGTAATGGACAGGTTCGGAGGTTCTTATGCTTAAGCTGGACGCCGCGACATACTTAATCACACAGGATAATTCAGCCGGTCCGATCATTCAGTTCGTCGACGATGGGTTTGAGCCTCACGGCCCGGTGACCGACGCCGATGGTAATGTCAGCACAGCGAGCGCGGTTGCCTACCTGGTCGCCTATGCGATTCTGGCAGGCGTTATCGGCTACTTCTTTCTCGCAATCTAGCGCCGCGGTCGCTCCCGCAGCTTCGGATCATTGAAGAAGCCGCGGTTGTGGTCGCGATTCACCTCTAGCTGGACGTCGACCGAACCCTGCACGGCGTTGGTCCGAGCAGCCTGCGCCGCGCCACGATCGCTCTCGAGCCGGTCTCCACCTGACTCGATAATCGACTGGGCGGCCCGAGGATCGCCGCCGGCAGGGCCGGACGGATTGTCTGATACGCCATGCGGTCGATACGAGCTCGCGACATCCGCCGCGCTATCGACACCTGGCCGGTGGACTTGGACGAGATCAGGCTCTTGCAGCTTACCAGCGATCTCTTCGCGAATGTCGTCCTGCTTCTCGCGCATCCAGCGCGCTACCATCTCCTGCCGAACGGCGCGCTGGTGGTCGCTGAGGTCAGTCGCCCACAACTCCGGAGCATCCAGGCCGGGGTTTGAAGCCTGTTGCGCCCGATACCACTGCGCCAGATCCTGGCTCATGTTCTCGCTCAGCTGCATGCCGTGCGTCTCGGCGTAACTGGCATCGCGGGAGAGCTGCTGCGACAACTCCTCGAGCTTTCGGGCCGTCTCCGTGTACGACCGGGCACGTGCCAGCGCCTGCTCGTGGGTGAGGGAGGAGCTGGAAGTGGTCGAAGCGCGGCTGAAAACGCCCGAGCGGTCATAAGTGCCATCGGAGGACGTTGCGCCCGTACCATTGGCATGCTCGTCCCGGACCCCGCTGCTCGCGGTACTGGAACTATCAGACGAACGAGTATCTGTCGTTCCATGCCGCAAGGTGTCCTGCTGCTGACCTTGCGTTGTGAGGCTGCCGCCCACGCCTGGCAAGCGACCGAGAACTCTTCCGATGCCGCTACGCGCGCCACCGGTGCCTTGCTGACCACCGCGCAATCCGACTGATACAGAGCCTGACACCTGGTTGACAGTACCCGCCGATCGGTCATGGCCGTTGGACACAGTCAGGCTCTGGCCGGTAGACGACCGATCCTCTAATCCTTGTGAACTGCTGCCAGTCGTCCGGTCAAACTGCTCAACCGACGTGTTCGACGAGCGGCCGCTGCTCGAATCCCAGCCAGACGAACGCTCGCTCGACGTGCCGTACGCACTCCGCTCGGTCTTGGTCCAGGTGAGCATCTCCTGTGCCGCATTGTCGTAGGCCTGCGACTGACGATGCGCCTCGCTTGCCATCTGCCGCCACTCGGCGACAGTGCCTGTCGACATGGTGGGCGTGAATCCCAACCGCGAGATCGCGCCGCTGGTGTCGAACACGTCCTGACCGTTGCCGAAGCCGTTGACGAGAGCGCCATTGTCCTGACGCCATCCGACACTCGCCGCGCCGCCCATGAAACTGGGTGCGGTCTGCCACTGGTCGGCCTGCCGCATGTTCGAGGTCGAGTTCGCCCAGCTCACGTTCCCGTAGGAATAATTGCCGGTAGTCTGCTCCAGCGCCGCAGCTTCCGCGGCATTCTGCGCCGGCGCCAGCATCGACGTCGCCTGCCCGGCGATCGACATCGCTCCCCGCGCGAGACCTCCCGCTAGGAAGGGTATGCTCATCAGCATGAAGCCTGCGATTGTCGCTGTCTCGCCGTTCACGGCGCCTATGCCGGCGTAGCTTCCGAGCGACATCCCGCCGGAGGCGACGCCGTTCGAGGCTGCCTCGGCGCGGGTCATGCAGATCATGTGCAGGATGACGTAAAGCGGTCCCCATGAAGCCAGATAGAAGAACCCCATCGCGTAGCCCTTCAACGAGCTCAGCCCTGTCTGTGGAAGCAGGAAGAGCGGGAAGATGACGGGGAACATCGCGAAGAAGACGACTGTGAGAACGATGTTCAGGATCGGCACCCAGGCCATCGCCTGTTGCGCGATTGAATTATAGGTGTTCCGAGCCTGAATGTCCGCCCGGGTCTGTGCGAAGGTGTCGATCGACGCCGCCCCGCTCCCGCCGGCCATCGAGTTTCGCGCCTGGATGAAGGCGTTGACGGCGGTGTTCTGCCTCATGACGCCAGTGAAATCGTCGCCCGAGCCTGTGAAGGCCGCATTCACGATCGGGACGTCGTGCTTGAGCTTCGCCGCGGCGACAGCATTGCTGAGCTTGGGATAGACCTCCTTTGCCCAAGGCTCCGCGTTCGCCTCGATCATGGTCGCCCATTGGCCGTTCAGCGTGTCATAGGCCTGGCGACACGTGACAATGAAGTTCTGGACCGAGCCGTCGCCTTGCCTCTCCAGCCACTCCTGCGACCGCGCTTGCGAGCCCGGCCCGATCGCCGCCCACAGGTCCGGCGCCTTCGCAAGGTTGGTGAGCGACTTCTGGTAGAGCATCACGTCGCCGAACAGGCAGTTCTTGAAGTGGTTCTCGAGGTTGGTCGAGAACTCCGCGTCGCGGATGGTGAAGTTGCGGGTCGCGTCGAATAGCCGGGCGCCGTACACCATGCCGTTCGTAGTGTAGTTGAGCTCTCCGGGCATGACGAAGACGGTCTCGGCCGTCCGGGTGAGCCAGTCGCCGATTTGGGTGGTGAAGCTCGCGAGGACCCCCAGGCCGAGAGGTACATTCGCCACCGTCGCGGGCGACAGGCTCGGATTGAGGCGGTCGGTCACCTTCACGTCGATCGTCGGGACCATGAGGCATAGGTAGATGCCCGTCGCCTGAAGGAACCAGTTCAACCACGCGCGGAAGTTGAGGGTGAAGGCGACGACGAGGAGCGAGTAGATCAGACCCATGACCATCACGACCCGCAGGAGCGAGCGGTAGCCCCCTCCCCCGGCCCACGCGGCTACGGCATTGAAAGTGTTGACGAGATACTCGCCCCCGCCAACGGTGAAGACCTCGAGCACGCCGCTACCTCCCTGTTACGCGCCTAGAGCAGGCCCTGCGCGTTCAGCCCCCGCGAAAAGTTGAGGGCTGATGACATGCCGGGGGTCATGGTGTTCTGAAGCGTCGACTCCAGCATGATGCTCCGGTTGATGATCTGCATCGTCACCTGGAGCTTGTTGCTCAGCTTGACGTCGCGCTGCGCGAACTTGGCGCGGGTCGCCGCGATCTGCTGGCGCCACTGCGAGGCCGTCTCCTGGTCCGCGGTCTGGTAGAAGACCTTCGCCTGCTCCACCCTGTCGAGCATGTTGTCGAGCATGGCGTTCAGCAGATCGACCGCGACGATTTCAGAGAGCGTCTGAGTCTCGCCGTCGGTGAGCGCGTAGTGGGCGTAGGCCTGAACCGCGAGTATCTTGTAGATCGGAACCGTCGCCATGTTCAGCAGCTGCTTCTCGGCTGCGTCGAGCGCGGTGTCGCTGCGAATTTTGGAGCTCATACTCTTGATCATCGTCGCGATCCGGGGCCGAAGCGCGCTTGAAGCAGGCACGCTGAGCGTCTGGTCCGAGACGTCGGTGCACGGGTCGTTGTTGCACTTCAGGATTTTCACTGCCGGCGCGTTCGCGGTGCCGTCGAGCAATGCCGTCACGACCGCCTCCTCGGCCGGTCCGTAGATCACCACCTTCGGGCCATGCTCGCTGCCTGTCGGCGGGGTCGTGACGATCGTCCCGACCAGCGTCATCACATATTCGGAGAAGGCCTGGTCGAATGCTCCGAACTTTGACGACTTCTTCAGCGCCTCCCACGTATAATTGTGCGGGTCGCCGATGATCTGCTCCTTCATCGCCGGGTCGGTGTTGCCAGCGAGCGTCGCGTCCCTCTGGCCCCCGTTGTTGCAGCCTTGGCGGGACGCGGCCCAGTCCGAGAAGACGCCCTGGCTGTTGCCGACAGCCTCGCAGATGGTCGATCGGGTGGTTTCCATCTGCGGCCAGATCCCGCCCACCAGCGCCTGCGCGGTCTCGCAGCTCGAGATGTTCATCTGGTTGAGGAGCTGAGCCTTCTGGCTGAACTCGTCCATGACCTTGCCGATCTCAGGCGAGACGCTGTCGATCGCCAGCTTGAAGGCGAAGCCGAGCGCGTTGTTCGCCGTCGCCTTCAGCATCGCGACGATCTCGCTCGCGTTGATGAAGGAGAACGAACCCGAGAACAGGTCGATGCCGCCACAGCCTGCACGCGCGCTTGGGAGCTGCAGGTTGAAGGGCGACACGCTCTTCTGCGGGAAGCGCGTCCAGACGTTGCCGAGCGAGTAGTAGCCGGCCGACTGCCCCTGGAACGCCGTTGGCCCGGTGACGTTCGCCGCGCCGCCGGCGTCGTTGAAGAACCCGTTCATCTCCGAGGCGACGTCCGCCCGTGCGACACCGATGAGCGCGAAATGCGATGCGGCGACCATGGAGAGGGCGGCGCCGGCGCGGTGAGCCAGCCTTTTCAGTCGACCCTTCTGCCGTTGAATGGACATCAGTAGTCGCTCCCGACCTTGGTGTTGGTGAGCATGAAGATGCGATCCATGATCTCATCGGCGCTGAGGATGCCGTAGCCGACGGGGATGGTGCGCTTCGTCGCGGTGTCGAACAGGACGAGTGCCGGCGTCTCGTTGCCGGGTATCCCCATCCGCGCGCGCTGGCCGGAGTCGACCACATAGTTGGGGAAGTCGCGGCTCGGCCCGCCGTCCATCGAGACGGCCATCACGGCCATGCGGTGACCGTCCGCGACCGATCGCAGGATCGGCGAAAAGACCTCGCACGCGCCGCAGCTCTGCGCGTAGAAGTAGAACAGACCGTAGCGCTGACCGAGGTTGGTCAGCACCTGGTCGCGGTCGGCCTTCCGGTTGTCGAGCCAGGCGCGCTTGGCCACCGTGTTGACCGGCCGCTGCAGCGTGTAGTCGATGTCCGGATTCTGCCAGAGCGCACGCTGCCAGGTGTCCGAAAAGGTCGACGCGCGGTCCAGCTGCTCACGCTGGAAACGGACATAGGCAATGACGTTCTCTTCCGACGGATCGAGGATCGCCCGCGCCTTCAGCTCATCCAGTTGCCGCGTGATGGCCTCGAGGCGCTCCGCCGCGCTCTGCTCGGACGTCTGCGGCTGCGCCTTCGCGGTCTCGGGCGGCTTCGGCTTGGTGCAGTAGAACCATTGTCCGAGCCTGCGCTCGCCGCAGTAGAAATCGTCGCTGCGGTCGGACGCCTCGACGCTGTCGTCCCGACGCTCGGCATCCTGCGCCCGCAGCGGCGCCGCCAGGGGCGCGACCGCCAGCAGGAGCATCGCCAGCTTCGCGACCTTGGACATGCTCATCGTCCTTCCTTTTGATCTGCCGCACCGTCCGGGGATGGCGCGGGGTGGTTGAGCGGTGCGGTGGGCGGCGCCTTCCACAGCGCGAGGTCGAGGCAGCAGTCGAAGGCGGAGGTGATGGTTGCGTGGCGACTGCACGGTGAGGCGGGCGCGGACATAGGCGCTGCAGGTGCTGGCTGGCCGACGCCGGCGAGCAGCACCGCCAAGATCGCTGGCTCAAAGATCGCGAATGCCATGGTCCAGTTCTCCTTTCGACAAGCGCAGCACGGACATCATCAGAGCGACATCGATCAGCCGCGTCCCATGGTCGAGCATCCGCACCATGCCGCTCATCAGCGGTCGCGCCGCACGGCGGCCTTCCTCGGTTGCGCAAAGGCCATGACCCTTTTCCGCGAGCCACCGATTGGCCAGCATGTGCTCGATCGGCGCAGCTGCGGCCGGCGGGTCGACCACGCATTCGAACCAGCCGCCGATCACCTTGCAGATGTCCTCCACGCGCCGCGGCTGCCCGGCGCGATACAGGCACATGAAAATCGCCAGCTCGAACACGGTCATCTTCCAGTCACACCCTGGAGCGCCGGCAGAGAGCAGGTCATTCGCCGTGGCCGTCATCTCGATCCCCTGGCTCGTGGCTGGTCATGGCTTGCCTCCATGCAGGTCGTAGTAGTTCTGAATCTTCGACTGAATCTCGGTCATCGTCTGGACCTCGTCCGGCAGCTTGGCCGCGTCGAGGAAGTCGGCGTACACTTCCGTGAAGTCCATTTTCGAGAGATCGAGCCGCTGGAACTCGGCAATGCTGAAGCCCTTGCACTGCTCGTTCTTGGGCTTCCCCCAAGGTTTGTTCAGCTGGACGCGGCCCTGCTCCTGAAGGACACGGCTCAGCTTGCTTTCGAAGCAGCAATAGGCGGTCTTCTTCGTCTTGCAGATGCCGAGGAAGCTGGACGAGCACCAGGTTCCGACCTTGTGGCAGAAACCCATGCGGTCCTTGATGTCGAGCTTCATCTCGTCCTGGGAGCAGGCGAACAGCGCCAGGAACGGGGTCGCGAGCGCGGCGATCGCGACGGGCCCGCCGGCGAGCGCTGCGCCGCCTGCGGCGACCGTCAGCGCGCCGGATACCTTGCCCGCGCAGCAGTTGATGAGGCCGAAGACCGGCTTGTGGCAGGTGTCCCGCGTTCCCGAGAAGACGGTGAGATTGTTCGGGTCGAAGCCCTTTGAAGCGTCGTCGATCGCGTGCAACGCGACCAAGGCGTCCTTGAACTCGGTCGAGGCCTCGCGGGTAATCGGCTCGCAGTCCCCGTTGATGCAGTAGACATCGTCACCACAGATGTACTGCGGCGCGTTTGAGGTCGGGGTGTCCGGTGTTGGGCAACGATAGACCTTCTCCTTGACCTTGCACGCACCCTGCTGCGGGTCGTCCAGGCAGTCCTCGCGCAGAAACGTGCACTGTCGGTTCGCGTCGAGATCGCCGCAGTCGTTCCCTGCGCTCATGACATTGCAGGTGAAGTCGCGCTTCCACGCCCAACAGGCCTGCGTGACCGGCACGCCGTCGATGATCCGGGTCTCAGGTCCTTCGGTGCAGACCTCGCCGGCCGCGGCAGCGGTGCACATCGCATCGGCTGCCATTTCGGCGCAGCCGTCGACCCGCTTCACCGTCACCCTGGTCTGGACGGTCTTCTCGTGCCAGCCCTCGCCAGTGATGGGGCTCGGCAAGAGGGCGATATCCCCCAGGCTCTGCGAGCAGACATACTCCGTCGCATAGTAGTCGTCGCAGAACTTGTTGGTGGACACGCCGTAAATCCGGTGCGCGGCGCAGGCCTGCATGGCCACGCCCGTGGGCTTGCAGGTTCCGGCCGCGACGTGCGGCGCCATCGAGGAATAGCGTGCGAACGGCGTACCGTAGGCGCTGTCGGGAACGACGAAATACTTGTACGCGTCGGTTTTCGTGATCTCAGGCGCCATCCTGATAGAACAGGACCTCGGCACTTCGTCGAGCTTCGTTCCCTGGTTGCACGTCGCCTCGTAATATCCTCCCGCGCCGGAACCTGGCGGGAGCGGTTGGCACTGGCCGGTGGTCGAGCCGATATTCTCATCGGCGAGGTAGGCCGACGGATCGTTCTCGATCGACGTTGCGCGCGACGTCGTTGCAAGGATCTCCGTGTTGCTGAAGGCGGGCCGCGTGCGATCAGCGTCGGTGACGGTCCGGTAGGACTCGTTCGTCGACCGCTGGGCCGTCCCCGCCGCGATGAGCGCATCCGGATCGTCGAAGTAGGTGCTCTGCGGCTGATTGGTCCCGGAATAGCCCGGCACGGCATGGGCCTGCGCCTCCGAATTGGGAACAAGGCTCTCATCTCCCCGCTTCGCGTTGCCAAACGCCTTGCCTTCTTCGCGCGCCTGCTCGATCGTCATCTGCTGCGCGCCAGCAGAGCTGATCGTCAGGCAGACGCCGGCAAGCACGGCCACGATGGCGCGAAGGTTCATTGGCGCCGGCTCCGCGCCAGGTTGCCGAGCGCCACCGATGCGATGCGCGCGCCCGGTCCGTTGGCCTCCGCGAAGGTGTTGAGGGCATAGTCGACCGTGACGTTGCCCTCAATGCGATCATGGGGCGGAACCTTGGTCTGGCAGTGAAATCCGGCGCACAGGTCGAAGGTCGACGAGACCGCCACATATGTCGGTACCGCCTGCACGTCGAAGGCGCGGAAAAGCCGCGGGTCGATGCCGATATTCGGCATGTCGCCCTTCTGCACGACCTGGCCGAGACGGCTGACGAACTCCTTGGCCGAGTTGTTGGGGAAGCCGCGGAAAACGACGACGCCGCCTGCCCGCGCGGTATCGGCGATCAGCTGCTTGAGCGTCGCCGGCGGCATCGACAGGCTGGCGAAGACGATGAACTGCGGGGCATCGCCCCCCGGGACATTGGCATTTGTCGCCGCGCCCTGCACCAGCTCGTCGAAGTCGATCTTACCTTCCGGTCCCTTTGGCAGATCGGTCGCGGCAACCCGCTGCATGTTGTCGATGCCCGACTTACGGACGGCGCTCGCCTGCTCGCGGAATTCGTCACCGCGGTCCTTTACCTGGTCGACGAAGGCCTGCGCTTCTGCTGCCATGTCGGCCGCGCGCTTCTTGACGGCCTGAACGTCGACCCCGTCGACGGATTGCGCGAGCAATGCCGAAAGACCAGCAGTGCCGAGAAGCGCGACGATGCCCGATGTCAGAAGACGCATGTCTCTCTCCTCAGAACACGCAGCAGTTGCGCTTGCGCCAGACGAGGTAGCCCATGTCCTCGCCGCCGGCGGGAAAGGCGCGTCCAGCATCGGGCGGCATGGTCGAGGCGCCGATCGCCGAGCAGGCGAACCGGCCGCTCACCGTCGGGATCGGGTTGACCATCTGGAAGCGGTATTGCTGCTTCCGCATGATCGGCATCAGGTACTTCTTGCAGAGCCCCTGCGAGCCCATCGTGCCCCAGGCGAGGCCTTCGCGGTGCATCTTGTAGGCGAACCGGGAAAGCGCGAGCCGCGACGACTGGACATGCCCGATCGAGGCGGGAATATTGCCGTTGAGCGGATACATGCTGCCCTGGCACCCCGCGCACCAGAACAGCGCGTCGAGCGGCAGCGCGGCCGTTCCCGCAATGCAGTCGCCCGCGCACGCCGCCTTTGCGATCGGGTTCGCGAAGACGATCGCCTCGGGGTTGATGATCGCGGTCAGCGAGTCATCCTGCCACAGCGGATCGACCTCGGTCATATAGGCGATGTCGAACGATGCCTGCTCGAAGCAGATGAAGTCGGTCAGGATCTCCATCCAGTATAGGAGCGGGTAGACGTACCAGTGGACGTGCCACTTCGCCGTGCTCTGTGACCGGCCGCCTACCATCGACGGCCCGGCTAGGTAGCCCTGGCCGATGTCGAAGCCCGGCGCGATCCGCGTTCCCCCGAGGTTGGGAAAGCACCACGGCTTCATCGTTACGTCCGCCAGCCTCGCGGGCTCCCAGAAGCCGACCGAGATGCCGATGCGGGGCAAGGGGTCGGCGCACGCGCAGACCGGCGACGCAGGATTGTTGGTGTCGGGGCGGCTGCCCGGCCAGATCTTCGCCCCGCCGATCGAAAGCGGAAAGAGGCACGACCAGCAGACGTCCGTGATGGGATTCACGAACTTGCCCGTGCACGTCGGCGCCGCCTCGGCGCGCGGCGCCAGGGCCACCACCACGAGCAGCAGCCCCAAGACGCCGAGGATGGCCCTCAGCCAGCGCATCAGCCCGCCTCCCCCGTCTCTTGGAGGAAGGCGCTGTCGGCCGCATTCTTCCGGCGAAGATAGAGCCAGGTGTACAGCGCCGCCGCGGCGAGCAGCGCGGCCGCGAGGCACGGCGCAGCCCGGCCAAGGGCGGCATGGAACTGCGCGAAGAACCCCACGACCGACGCGACCGACAGGCACAGCCCCTGCCACACCAGCCGCATGCGGCGAAGGGCGCCGGTTTCCGGTGCGGCCATGGGGGTCCGCAGAAGGTCCAGCCAAAGCGGCATCAGCTCTTTGCTCCCGGCTCGAGGACGGTCTCCGAGACGCGCAGCAGACTGCCGGTCTGCGACACCACGGCCGGGGTGTGGCGGATGCCGAACTTGGCGGTCAGGCGACCGTCCTGGTCGAAGAAGAACCGGCGCTTCCGCGCCGTCATCGACTCGATCGGCGAGCCCTTGACGAAGATGATCTTCGCGTTGAACTCGGTGAACCGTCGGGTCGCCCACACGACCTGCGCCGTATCGTCGCCGTCGACAAAGACGAGGCTCTGCCGCATCGATACGAAGTCGAGCGGATTGATCCTCTGCCCGGCTTGCGCGATCACCTGTCCTTTGTGGTCCCGGATCTCGCGCTCGAGCGTGATGCTCGGGTCATAGTCCCAGGCCCGCGGCTCCTCGGCAGGCGTGATGCCGGCCACCGGCACCGGGCGCCGCACCTTGGCCTCCACGCGCTTGGCGAAGGCCGCGTTGACGCGGTCCATCTCTCCCGTCGCCTGCGCGCGTTGCAACCGAGCCTCGATGGTGGAGAGCAGGTCGGCTTCGATGACAGGGAACGTCTGCCCGAGCTGGCCGAAGTCCCGCGCTTCGCCCCGCTCCGATCCGGTGACCAGGACCCCGGCGCCCAGACAGGCAGCACCGGCGAGCGAGGCAGCGACCGCGCGGATCACAGGATCGCCTCGCCGGTGCCGACAATCTGGCGCCGACAGGCAAAGCCGATCGCCGCGTAGCGGGAGTCGAAACCATCCTTGTGGGGGGTGCCGACATAGTAGCAGCCCGCCGGTATCACGCCGCTCGGCCCGATCGGGAGCCGCTCGCCGCTTCTGGTCGTGGGCTTGGTGTAGCCCACGACCCGTCCGTTCACCGTCACGGCGCGGTGCCAGTGCGCCACAACGTCGCCCGGCAGGCCGTAGACGATCTTGCCGAACATCTGCGGCTTGTCGCCGAAATGGCGCCGCACCAGGTCGCTGGGGGGCGGATCGAAGAAGACGTACTCGCCCCTGACCGGCACCTTGTTCCGGTGGATGACGAACGCCCAGTTCGGGAGCGAGTCTGTGGTGTTGATCAGGAGCGCGTGATTGTCGCGCCAGTCGCTGATCGCGCCGAGCACCACGCTTCCCGCGACGAGCCCGCCATACAGGCCCCAAAGTCGTTTGCGCGGCCGCCAGGGGGCGGCCGTCGCATTACTGACCGGCACTGCCATCGGGACCTCCAAAGGTGGTGATCGCTGCCCCGGGGATTGCCGCGGAAGGCGCAGCGCCGGCACCGGAGCCGGCCTGCGGCATGGCCGCTCCGGCCGGGACGGCCACCATCGGCTCGAGCGTTGCGCCGGTAGCGGCAGCGGGCCCGCCGGGCATCGATGGCGTCGCCGGTCCCGGCGCCATCTGCTGCTGGAGCTGCTGCATCTCCTGAGCGCTCGCCGGCCGGGGTTGGCGAACGCCGCTCGCATAGACGGCCTTCCGCAGGCTGTCGGTGATGTCGGGCACGTTCTTCGTCAGCACCGCCTCGCCGACCAGCACCACCTGCCCCCCCGCACCGCGGCGCTGGAGTTCGTGGTCGAGCGAGGACATGAAGGCACGCATCTCGGCCTCGACCTGCCCGGGCGGCGACGCGGAGCGCGCCTGCGCGCTCACATACTCGCCAACGATGTTGGAGAGGCTCGCCTTGACGATATGCTCCTCGCGGGGCTCGACGAGTGCCTTGGTCACCCACATCGCCCAGATCAGTGCGACGATCAGGATCGCGCCCATCACCAGCTGAGCCCGCGTGAATCCGCCGAAACCACGCCCGGAACGGGCCGGCGCAGCGGCCTTCGGCGCCGTCGGAGGAGCTTGAAGGTCGAGCTGGGGCTGATCAGACATCGGTGTTGCTCCCCTTGGGATCGCGCGAAGGCAGGATGCTGTGCCGGCGGAAGAAGATGACCGCGGCCGCGAGAAGCATGTGCGCGACGATCAAGACGTGCCGGAATGACGTGATGCGAGCGGCCTCGGCGGCGACGTACCGGCTCGCAAGATTGTCGAGCTGGTGCATCATCCCGTCGAACGAGAAGCCGCCGATGGCGAGGAAGAAGAGGACGAACAGGCCCCAGGTGATGAGCAGGGTCGACGCGAGGAACCCTGCCATGTGGAGGTAGAAGTAAAGCAGAAAGCCGACATCGAGCCCGCGCGACGGGCGTCGGGGGCTGGGGGTGGTCGGCTCTGTGAGCATCGTCGCCATGGGTTCACTCCGCAGCGATTGCCGCCGCATCAGCGGCGGGCATCGTCCATTTTTCGGGGTTCTCGGGGAATGCGATCCGCTCGATCGCCTCATCCATGCTGAGCCCGTCGGCGACCATCGCCTCAATGGCAGCAAAGGTGCGCGGGCTCGACGAGAACAGCGCGGCAGAGAAGGG
>DAIMKE010000007.1:0-20925 GCA_036721875.1 Bradyrhizobium sp.
ACGCCGGCCTGCCCGCCGAACTCGCCACCAAACTCGCGCGCGAGACCGTCGCAGGTTCCGGCGAGCTCCTGCATCGCTCCGATCTTGATTCCGCAACGCTGCGTCAGAACGTCACCTCGCCCGGCGGCACCACGGCCGCGGCGCTGGAAGTGCTGATGGGCAAGGACGGCCTGCAGCCGCTGATGATCCGCGCGATCGCCGCGGCGACGAAACGCTCGAAGGAACTGGCGAAGTAGTTGGAAGCAAGATGCGTAGGATGGGTAGAGCGAAGCGAAGCCCATCACGCCGCTTGAGCAAGTATTGATGGGTTTCGCTGCGCTCTACCCATCCTACGAAATTCCGATCGCAGCTACTTCCCCGCAAGCCGCTTCGTAAAACTCTCGACATTGATCAGCCCGCGGGCGTGGCGGCCTTCGCCGAGCTTGCGCGTGCCTTCGAACGCCGCGACCTCGAAACGGATCACGCGACGCTCCACCGCGATCACGCTCGCCGTGGCACGAACCGTTGCACCGACCAGCGCTGCCGCCAGATGGCGGATATCGACTTCGGTACCGACCGTGACCCAGCCCGGCTGCAGCGAACCGCGGATGGCGTCGCCGGACGCCATCTCCATTTCCAGGATCATCATCGGCGTCGCGTAGACCATCGGCATGCCGGGCACGAAATGCCCGACCGTCCGCTCGGCCGGCACGACCAGCGTCCGCTCGGCGCTCATGCCGATTTTGATGAAGTCACGTGCGTCCATGGGTGTTTCCGCGAGGACGGTGTCGTCCCGGCCTTGAGCCGGGACCCATAACCACAAATGTACGCGGTTAGGCCGAGCTGGAGCTCCAGCTTGCTTCAACTATCGGCATCGGTGGGTATGGGTTCCCGCGTACGCGGGAACGACGCGGAGAGAGCTGCGCTACTTCTTCGCCGCAGCCGCGCGTTCCACGAAAGTCTTGCCGCCCTTCATCTTGTGGGCGAGCGGCGCTTCGTTGATCTGGATGACGACCGCATCGGCATCGACGCCGAGATTCTTCACCAGTGCCTGGGTGATGTCGCGCATCATGCCGGCCTTCTGTTCGTCGGTGCGGCCGAAGGCCATGCTCACGGTGATCTCAGGCATTCTCGTTGCTCCCTTTGCTCTTGCTACGTTTCGCTCGCCACAAACTCAGTCCTCATCCTGAGGAGCGGCTCTTGGCCGCGTCTCGAAGGATGGCCTTATTGTCCTCATGGTTCGAGACGGCGCAAGGGCGCCTCCTCGCCATGAGGGCTTTAGTTCCACTTCACGTCATGGCGCGCCAGCACTTCGCGCACTTTGGCGACGATGTCGCCTTCGGCACATGAGAACTGCGCCGGTCGCGTTTCGCGCCATTCCTGGTTGGAGGCAATCGCCGCGGCCGCCTTCGCGCCGTCGATCAAATCCTTGATCTGAATTTCGCCGCGCGCCTTCTCGTCCGAACCCTGGATGATCACGCAAGGCGAGTTGCGGCGGTCGGCATATTTGAGCTGGTTGCCCATGTTCTTGGGATTGCCGAGATAGAGTTCGGCGCGGATGTGGGCGTTGCGGAGCTGCGCGACCATCTTCTGGTAGTCGGCAACACGGTCGCGGTCGAACACGGTTACGACCACAGGCCCGAAGTCCGCCCGCGTGTCGAGCTTGCCCAGCATGGTCAGCGCCGCCTGCAGCCGCGACACGCCGATGGAAAAACCCGTCGCCGGCACCGGCTCGCCGCGGAAGCGCGAGACCGAGGCCGTCATAGCGCCCACCGCCGCCGACCGAGCCGAAGCGCACGGGGCGGCCTTTTTCGTCTTTGGTTTCGAGCGTGAGTTCGACCTCGTAGACGGGGCCGGTATAGTATTCGAGACCGCGCACGACGGAAGGATCGATGACGATCCGATCCGAACCATAGCCGGATGCGGCGACGAGTTTACCTATCGCGTCAAGTTCGTCGCGGCCTTCCTGTCCAATCTTGCTGTCGCGCAGCCGCGCATCGATCTGCGCGCCCGGTTCGATGGCGCCAACCACGAGGGCGATGTCGTCGGCCTTGAGGCCGGCTCCCTTGGTGAAATCGCCGGATTCGTCCTTGCGTCCGTCACCAAGCAGTTGCTGGACACCGGAAATGCCGAGACGATCGAGCTTGTCGATGGCACGCATGACGGTCAGCCATTGTCCGTCATCCGCAATGCCAAGCGCGTCCCTTACCCCATCGAGCACCTTGCGGTTGTTCACCTTCACCACGTAGCTGCCGCGGGGAATGCCGAGCGCTTCCATCGTTTCGGCCGCCATCATGCACATCTCGGCATCGGCCGCGGGCGACGCGGAGCCCACCGTGTCGGCGTCGAACTGCATGAACTGGCGGAAGCGGCCGGGGCCGGGCTTTTCGTTGCGGTAGACGTAGCCCGCTCGGTAGCTGCGGTACGGCTTCGGCAGCGCGTCGAAATTTTCCGCGACATAGCGCGCCAGCGGCGCGGTCAGGTCGTAGCGCAGCGAGATCCACTGCTCGTCGTCGTCCTGGAACGAGAACACGCCCTCGTTCGGCCGGTCCTGGTCGGGCAGGAATTTGCCGAGCGCGTCGGTGAACTCCATCGCAGGGGTCTCCACCGGCTCGAAACCGTAGCGCTCATAGACCTCGCGGATTTTCTCGACCATCTGGCGCGTGGCCGCAATTGCGGCCGGGCCACGATCTTCCAGCCCGCGCGGCAGCCGCGCCTTCAGTTTCTGTTGTTTTTTCGGTTTTTCAGCCATGGGCGGGTTGGTACCAGCCAAGGCGCGATGCGGCAACCGTTGCTGTCTGCTTGTACGTTGTCATTCCAGGGCGCGTCGAAGACGCGAACCCGGAATCTCGAGATTCCGGGTTCGATGCTTCGCATCGCCCCGGAATGACTGAGCACCCTTCACATGACCTTTCGGATCCAGTCGTGCGGGTCGGGCGCGCGACCGTACTGGATGTCGACCAGCTTCTTCCGCAGCCCCATGGCCACCGGGCCGGCCGCGCCGCCGCTGATAAGGAAATCGCCGCGCGTGGAGCACACCTTGCCGATCGGCGAGATCACGGCCGCGGTGCCGCAGGCGAACGCCTCCTTCAGCTTGCCGCTGGCGGCATCCGCGCGCCACTGATCGATCGTATAGGTCTCCTCGCGCACCGGCGTGCCGGCGTCCTTTGCGAGCGCAATGATCGAATCGCGGGTGATGCCCGGCAAAATCGTGCCGAGCGGCGGGGTCGAGAGCGAGCCGTCCTCGAACACGAAGAACACGTTCATGCCGCCGAGTTCCTCGATGTAGCGGCGCTCGACCGCATCGAGGAAGACGACCTGATCGCAACCATGCTCGATGGCTTCCGCCTGCGCCCGCAGGCTGGCGGCATAATTGCCGCCGCACTTGACGGCGCCGGTGCCGCCGATCGCAGCGCGGGTATAATTCTCCGACACCCAGATCGACACCGGCGCAGGTCCGCCCTTGAAGTAGGAGCCGACCGGCGAGGCGATGACGGCGAAGATGTATTCCGACGACGGCTTGACGCCGAGGAACACTTCGCTCGCGATCATGAACGGCCGCAGATAGAGGCTGCCCTCGCCGCCCGGAATCCAGGCGCTGTCGATGCGCACGAGTTGCTCCACCGCTTCGATGAACACGGACTCGGGCAGCGGCGCCATCGCCATGCGATCTGCCGAATTCCTGAAGCGCCGCGCATTGGCATCGGGGCGAAACAGGTTGACGCCGTTGTCGCGCTTGTAGGCCTTGAGGCCTTCGAAAATCTCCTGCGCGTAGTGGAGCACGGCGGTGGCCGGATCGAGCGGGAAATTCGCCCGCGATTCGACCCGCGCATCGTGCCAGCCCTTCGCCTGGCTGTAGCGGACGATGGCCATGTGATCGGTGAAAATCCGGCCGAAGCCCGGATCCACGAGCCTTGCCGAGCGGTCCTGCTCGGATGTCGGATTAGCCGCAGGCTGGATGTCGAACTTCAAACTCATTTTGTTGCTTCCCGCTGTCGGAACCGGCGCGTTTTCTGGCGCCGGCCTGTCCCTCCCTGCCCGGCTGCCTGTCTCGCAACCGGCTTCCATCGCCGGCAGGTCCCACAGGACATGCTTTTGCGGAGTGCCGAAGTCCAGTATGTTTGCCGATATGCCGCTCGACAATCTCACGGTAGTCCAATTTGCGGCCGTTGCCGCCATCCTTGGCTTTTCCGGCTGCCTGATACGTCGCCAAGATCGAAACGACTTAAAATTTCGCCGTGGCTGGCAGTTTTGTAACATTGAACCCAAGATATGTCAACATGACTGACATAAACTTCTCAAGGCCCGCCGCCGACCCCGATTCGAAGGGCGCCGAGGCGCCGTCCCCTGCCGCGCGGTCCGGCGAATTCCGCTGGGACATCATCGAATTGCTGTTCTTTGCGTACCGTGACTTCGTCGGCGATGCCGACCATGAGCTCGAGGCGTTCGGGTTCGGCCGCGCCCATCACCGGGTGATGCATTTCGTCTACCGCTATCCCGGCCTCAAGGTCGCCGACCTGCTGGACGTCCTGCGTATCACCAAGCAGTCGCTCGGGCGCGTGCTCAAGCAACTGCTCGATGAGGGCTACATCATCCAGAAGACCGGCAACAACGACCGCCGGCAGCGCCTTCTTTACGCCACCCCCAAGGGCGAAGCGTTGGTGGCGAAACTCGCCGGGCTGCAGACCGATCGCATCACGCGCGCGCTCGCGGACATAAGCCCCGATGGCATCGCGGCGATCAACCAGTTCCTGCGCGCGATGATCGATCGCGACGATCCCGACAAGGTGCTGGAAGCGATCTTCGGGACCGGCAGCAAGAAACCAAGGGAGTGATCGTGCCGCAAGGAGCAACCATCGCTGCAGCGACCGCGCGCACGCCGCTGCAGCCGGCAGACGACGCCCCGCATTTGTTGCTCGTCGACGACGACCGCCGCATCCGCGATTTGCTCTCGCGGTTTCTGAGTGGCGAAGGCTATCGAGTCACCACGGCTTCGAGCGCCGACGATGCCCGCGCAAAACTGCTCGGCCTGCATTTCGATCTGCTGATCCTCGACGTCATGATGCCCGGCGAAAGCGGCTTCGACCTGGCGCGCTTCATTCGCACCTCCTCCTCGGTGCCGATCATCATGCTCACGGCGCGCCACGAAGCGGAGGCCCGCATCGAAGGCCTGCAGATCGGCGCCGACGACTATGTCGCAAAACCGTTCGAGCCGCGCGAGTTGATCCTGCGGATCGGCAACATCCTCAAGCGCACCGCACCGCCGCCGGTGGAAACGCTGGAGCAGATCGCGTTCGGGCCTTACGTCTATCATCTCGACCGCGGCGAACTGCGCGAGGGCGAGGAGATCATTCACCTGACCGACCGCGAACGCGAGATGCTGCGCATTCTCGCCGCCAACCCGGGCGAGACCGTGCCGCGCGCGGCGCTGACCGGCGACGGCACGGTGAACGAGCGCGCCGTCGACGTGCAGATCAACCGCCTGCGGCGCAAGATCGAGCGCGATCCGGCCAATCCGCTGTTCCTGCAGGCGGTGCGCGGCATCGGTTACCGCCTGGTCGCGGCGCCCTGAGCCGAAACTGATGAGCACGCTCGACACCGGCCTGACGTTCATCCGCAACGCGTCGCAGCGCGTCTCGGCGGCCAATGGCTGGATGGGCAACGCCTTCAAGGGCTGGATGCCGACCGGCCTCTACGCGCGCGCGCTCCTGATCATGATCGTGCCGATGGTGGTGCTGCAAACAGTGGTCGCGTTCGTGTTCATGGAGCGGCACTGGAACACGGTGACACGACGCCTGTCCGCGGCCGTGGTGCAGGACATCGCCAGCCTGATCGACGTCTACAAGGCCTTTCCGCAGGACAAGGACCGCGCGCAACTCCGCCGCATCGGACAGCGGCTGCAACTCGTCGTCGATTTTCTGCCCGTCGGCGACATGCCGCAGCCCGGGCCAAAACCGTTTTTCTCGCTGCTCGACCAGACGCTTTCGGTGCAAATCGGCCGCCAGATCGGCCTGCCGTTCTGGATCGACACCGTCGGGAAATCCAATTTGGTCGAAATCCGCATCCGGCTCGACGACGCCGTGATGCGCGTGTTCGCGCAGCGCAGTGCCGCCTACGCCTCCAATTCGGAGATTTTCATCTTCTGGATGCTCGGCACCTCCTCGATCCTCCTGATCGTCGCGGTGCTGTTCCTGCGCAACCAGATCAGGCCGATCCTGAAGCTGGCGGAGGCCGCCGAAAGTTTCGGCAAGGGCCGCGAAGCGCCGAATTTCCGTGCGCGCGGCGCACGCGAAGTGAGGCAGGCGGCACAGGCGTTCCTGGAAATGAAGGCGCGCATCGAACGCTCGATCGAGCAGCGCACCGCGATGCTGGCTGGTGTCTCGCACGACCTGCGCACGATCCTGACCCGTTTCAAGCTCGAACTGGCGCTGATCGGCGACAGTCCTGAAGTCGACGGGATGCGCAGGGATGTCGACGAAATGGCCGGCATGCTGGAGGCCTACCTCGCCTTTGCGCGCGGCGACAGCGGCGAGCTGGCGCAGCCGACCGACATGGCGATGGCGCTCGAGGAATTGCGCAGCGACGCCGAGCGCAATGGCCACACCGCGACGGTGACGTTCCACGGCCTGCCGGTGGTGACGGTGAAACCGGCGTCGTTCAAGCGCTGCCTCGGCAACCTCGTCTCCAATGCGGCGCGATACGCCGACACGATATCGATCACCGGCCACCGCGATCATCGCTATCTGACGGTGACGATCGACGACGACGGGCCGGGAATACCTGCCAACATGCGCGAGGAAGTGTTCAAGCCGTTCCTGCGTCTCGACGATGCCCGCAACCAGGACGAAGGCGGCACCGGCCTCGGCCTCGCCATCGCCCGCGACATCGCCCGCTCGCATGGCGGCGACATCACGCTCAGTGACAGCCCGATGGGCGGCTTGCGCGCAGCGGTAAGGGTGCCGGTGTAGCCTCTAGAGCGTTTTCGAGCGAAGTGGATACCGGTTCGCGTGAAGAAAACGCGTCAAAACAAGAGTCTAGAGCTTCGGTTCTGATTCAATCAGAACCGATAATGCTCTAGCGTGTCCCGGACGCGGTGCAGCGTGTTTACGCTGCTCCGCAGAGCCGGGACCAAAATGCCGCGAGAAACAGGCCCCGGCTCTGCGGCGCATCACTGCGTGCTGCACCGCGTCCGGGGCACGGAGAAATCCTACTGTGCATGGGGTTGTTTTTCGATATTTCGTGTTTCGACCCCGGCGGGTGCCTACTTCGCCGCCTTCGGGATCAGGTCCTTCAGCTTTTCCATGTCCTTGATGTTCATCTTGATGCCGCCGGGCATCACGATGTCGCCGGGCTTCTGATCGGCCTTGCAGGCGCCGAGCCACTTCGCCTCGATCGTCGTCGTGCCGCCGGCGGGGCCACGCTCGCTTCGCACCGTCGACTTCACGGTATAGGCGGAATCGAAGTCGCCGGAGATCTCCGCATGCGAGGCAATGGTCACCCCGGCGATGCCGCAGATGGAATCGCTGACATAGCCGGTCGGCGTCTTCTGGATATCCTGCTTCGAGCACATCTCCTTGCTCATCGGCGACATTGCCGTTGCCATGTCCTTGTCGGTGGTCGCGTCAGTGCACTGCTGCATCGTCATTTCGGGGGACTGCGATCCGGCGCGCAGTACCTTCATCTCCCAGAGACCCGCCTTGCGCACCGGCAGTTCAACTGCGCCAGCGGCATCGACCGGAAGCAGCGCCAGCAGCGCAAGGGCCGAACCAAATGACAGAAGCTGTCGCGTCATGCCCGCGCTCCCGCAGAGTTATGTTGAAGTGGAAGGGCTGGCTGCGCTCAGTAGAGCGTGCGCAACGGCCGTTCGGCGGCGCCATAGGGCACCCAGCGGCAGGCGAACGAAACGTAACCGCCATAGTAGGCCTGCACGCTCAGGAATTTCACCACCTTGCCGTAGGAGGCGCAGTGATCGACGGCGAGCTGCCGGGCATCGGCCTGCGTCGCCAGCGAATAGGCGATGATCCCGCCGGTGTCATTGCCCTTGAACGGCGGCACAGTGTCGGCCAACGCCGGCGCGCCCGCCAGCATCGCGCCGCCCATGACAAACAGGCACACAACCAGGCCCAGGGCCCCAATCCTTCGCATCGCAGACTCCATTTCGTCCGAAGCACACCATAATGCGCACAACCGGCCATGGAAAGAATGGTTGCGACAGGAAGCAGACTTGCCTGTCAGGTGTTGCCGCCTTGCACTTGACCTTGTCGGGGCTTCGCGGCACCGTTCCACAGTAAGTTTACCGGCGGATTCCCATGCGCAACCTGTTCATATCCTTCAGAGCATTCGGCCTCATGGCGGCGGCAGCCGCCCTGCTGTTGTCTGGTCATGCCGCCCAGGCCGCCAATCCCTTCGAACTGAATTTCTGGCTGTCCGGCCCGCGCTACGATGGCCGTGTCGCACCGTGCGAATCCGCGCTGCCGACCATCACCTCGCAATTCCAGCAAAAGGAAAGCACCTTCTGGAATTCGGCGCTCGCGGTCACCGGCTTCGGCAGGATCCACGAAACCGCCTTCCGGCCCTGGCAGTCCGACAACATCCCGCGGCGGTTTTGCAGCGGTGATATCATGCTCAGCGACGGCAAGATGCGCTCCGTACACTATTCGATCATCGAGGACGGCGGCTTTGCCGGCTTCGGCCAGGGCGTCGAATGGTGCGTGACCGGGCTCGATCGCAACTGGGCCTACAGCCCCGGCTGCCGGGCCGCACGTCCCTGAACCTCCGCCCCTGAACCTCCGCCCCTGAATTCTGCCGGCGCTCCTGCCGCTTCGCGAATCTCCGGCTTACGTCATTTTGTTCTTGAAATGTTCCTACTCCCTGTTAGGCTCGGGCAGCCGAGTAAGGGGGCGTCTGATGTTTCGATCCATCAAGATTTCGTTGTTTCTGATCTCGCTGGCTTTGGTTGTGGCGGCCTCTGGAATGGCGTCAGCCCAGGACCGCCGGCAAAACGCCCCGGGCGCGTTTGATTTCTACGTACTGGCCCTGTCGTGGTCGCCGTCGTTCTGCGAGGCGGCCGCCGAGCGTGGCAACAGCGGGCGCTCCCAGCAGATCCAGTGTGGCCGCCCCTACTCGTTCGTGGTGCACGGCCTGTGGCCGCAATATGAGCGCGGCTTTCCCGAATACTGCCAGCGGCCATCGCCGCGACTCGATCGCAATATCGTGTCTTCGATGCTGGACGTGATGCCGGCCCCCGGACTGATCTTCAACCAGTGGGACAAGCACGGAACATGTTCGGGACTAGGTGCCCGCGCCTATTTCGAGGGTATCCGCAAGGCTCGCGCAGCGATCAAGATACCCGAGCAGTTCCTGGACCTTTCGGAACCCAAGACCATCGCTCCCAGCGAGATCGAGGAGGCCTTCGTCAAGGCCAATCCGGGTTTGAGCAATTCGGCGATCTCGGTGGTCTGCACGAGCCGACGCCTGAGCGAGGTACGGATCTGCATGAACAAGGACATGCAATTCCGTGACTGTGACGAGATCGACCGCCGCGCCTGCCGCCGGGACGAAGTGGTGATGCCGCCGGTCCGGGGCAGCTGAAGGCCGGTCCCCGGTCGCATCCGGTCCTGGCAATACGAAAATTCGCCTTGCACAGGCCTGCCTACAGGCTGGTCTGCGCTCCCGGCCATCCACGTCCTTCCTGTCGTCTGCATGGCACGTGGATGGCCGGTCCCCTGCCCCGTTCGCCCCGGAGCGTTCGCGACGGGCGACAAGCCGGGCCATGACGCGTAGAAGACATGACGTCTGCTCCAATTGGCCAGCCTCTTCCATGAATTACCGACACGCCTATCACGCCGGCGGCTTTGCCGATGTCATCAAGCACATCGTTCTGGTACGCATGCTGAGCTATCTGCAGGAAAAGCCGGCGGCGTTTCGGGTCATCGACACCCATGCCGGCGCTGGACGCTACGACCTGTCGGGCGACGAGGCGCGGCGCGGCGGCGAATGGCTGACCGGGATTGCCCGGGTGATGCAGGCGCGGTTCTCCGAAAACGCGCTGCCGCTGGTTACGCCCTATCTCGACATCGTCAGGGCCTTCAACCCGCCGGGGGAGCTCAAGGCCTATCCCGGATCGCCGCTGATCGCGCGCGCGCTGCTGCGGCCGCAGGACCGGCTTGCGGCTTGCGAAATCGAGCCGAACGCCCGCAAGCAACTGATCGATGCGCTCCGCCGCGACGTCCAGGCCCGCGTGGTCGACCTCGATGGATGGACGGCGCTACCGGCTTTCGTACCGCCGAACGAGCGGCGCGGCCTGGTCCTGATCGACCCGTCCTTCGAACAAAAGGACGAGTTCGAACGGCTCGCCGACGGCTTTGCGGGAGCCTATGCCAAATGGCCGACCGGCAGCTATCTGATCTGGTACCCCGTCAAGAGCAGGCGCGCCACCGACACCCTCGCCCGCCAGGTCGCGGCGGCTGCCGCGGCCAGCAAGCCGCCGGGAAAATGTCTGCGGCTCGAATTCAGCGTCGCGCCCCAGGCGGCGGGCGGGCCCCTCACCTCCACCGGCCTCTTGATCGTCAACCCGCCGTGGACGCTGGCCGGCGAACTCAAGACGATTTTACCCGAACTCGAAAAGCCGCTCGGACAGGGCGGCGCAGGGCGTTTCAGGCTCGAGACGCCCAAACCCTGGATCAGGCCCTGACTGCCCGGGCAAAAACGGAAAAATGCGATTGGGCGTAGGCAACGCGCGCAAAACAGGTTTATGCTCAGCCCGTTGGGACTGGCTTTACGTTCCGCTTCCGCGAATGGTTGCGGCGGAGTGATCAAGGCCGAATAAAAAATCCAGGCCGGCCGGGCGTGAACCCGATCGGCTCAGGTGGCCAAGCTTCCGGCAGCGAAAGTCCGGTCGGCCGGTACGCGAATTGCGCGTGCCGGCGGAGCAATACGGGGGAGGACTTTCCCGATGGCCATGACTGGTACAGTCAAGTTCTTCAATGGAGAACGCGGCTACGGCTTCATCAAGCCCGACGACGGCGGCCGCGATGTTTTCGTTCATATTACCGCAGTCGAGCGGGCCGGATTGAAGGACCTTGCTGAAGGACAGCGCATTACGTTCGAGGTTGAGCCCGACAAGAAGGGCAAAGGCCCGAAAGCAGTCAACCTTGTGATTTCATCGTGAGCTGACGCTCGCGCGTGGACGCGGACTGTGTACGCCTTGCGGATTTCGACTGGCGCGGTATCGCTGCTCAGGTTGCGGAGAATTGCGACGTTTTCGCAGACCTGCCGCAAGACAAAAAAATCCCGGCGGCTTGTCGCCGCCGGGAGGTGATCGCCAACAGTTTCTTTGTTCTCAGAACCGATAGTTCACGCCGGCTCGTATCAACCCGAACCGGTGGCCGTTCGACGCGCCTGTAATGACGAAGTTGCTGCTGGCCAGATCGACATAGAGATACTCGATCTTGGCGCTCCAGTTCGGAGCGAAGCCCATCTCGGCGCCGGCGCCCAGCGTCCAGCCCGCATTGGTATGCGTTTCCGACAGGCCGAACGTGGTAGCGCGGAGTTCGCCGAAAGCCAGACCGCCGGTGCCGAAGAACAGCACGTTGTTGAACGCGTAGCCGATGCGACCGCGGACAGTACCGAACCAGGGGTTGGAGAACTTCCACGGCGCAAAAGTTTCTTCGGCGCCGGACGCCTGGATGTCGGCCTCGATACCGAATACCCACGGCAGCCCGTTCTGCCAATTGAATCCGGCCTGAACACCGCCTGCGACGCCGGATGGTTCGGTCGGATTGTTGGAGACCGAGCCCCAGGCATAGCCGAGGTTGGCGCCGAGATAGGGACCGGCCCAGCTGTAGGTGTCGAACCGCTGGTTGCTGGTGTATGTGCGTCCGTAGAGGTCGGCCGCCTGTGCCGACCAGGTCGAGCTTGCGGCGATCAGCGCCAGGGCGCCCCACACAAACTTTTTCATCACGCAACTCCACGCAACTGCCGCGACTGCGCCGGTTCGAGAGGCCGGCCTGGTTACGGAACTCCAGTTATTTCCTGCGCGATTTATCGAGAGTTTTAAGTTAAAGGGTTGTTAAGTCGGGGTTACCTCCCGCTCATCATTCTTAACAACACCTTACCGGCGCGTTCGCGGCCCCACCGCGACCGCTGGCGATGCCGCCTTCCAGCGCTTAAATTCAGGCCCATGGATCACGATTCTACCGACCATCCGAAGGCCCCACGAAAGGCGCGGCGGGGTTCCGCTTCGGACTTGCCGCCTCGGGACCAGACCTCGCTGGAATTGCCTTCCGCAGATCTGGATCCCGCAACGTCGGCGGCGGAGGAAGACGAAGAAGCGCGACTGCCGGAAGTGCCGGAGGAGCCCGCCGGGACGGTGCCGGAGGGCACGCTCGCGATCGGCCATGCCGCGATCGAAAACGCGGTGCGGCTGGCGCCGACTTCGCCCGGCGTCTACCGCATGCTCAATGCCGCCAGCGACGTGCTCTATGTCGGCAAGGCGAAGAACGTCCGCAAGCGCCTTTCGTCCTACGCGCGCGTCAACGCGCCGCTGCCGGCGCGCATCCTGCGCATGATCGCCGCGACCGTCACCGTCGAGATCGTCTCCACCACGACCGAGACCGAAGCGTTGTTGCTGGAAGCCAATCTGATCAAGCAGTTGCGGCCACGCTTCAATGTGCAACTACGCGACGACAAATCGTTTCCCTACATACTGATCACCGGAGATCACTGGGCGCCGCAGATTCTCAAGCATCGCGGCGCGCAGAGCAGACCGGGTCGCTATTTCGGTCCGTTCGCATCCGCCGGCGCAGTCGGCCGCACCATCACGGCGCTGCAGCGCGCATTCCTGGTACGCTCCTGCACCGACGGTTTTTTCGAGAGCCGCACCCGCCCCTGCCTGCTCCATCAGATCCGCCGCTGCTCGGGCCCCTGCACCGGCGAGATCGACTTTCCCGGCTATACCGAACTGGTGCGCGAGGCCAGCGACTTCCTGTCCGGCCGCAGCCATCTGGTGAAGCAGGAGCTCGCCGGCGAGATGGAGAAGGCCTCCAACGAGCTCGAATTCGAAACCGCGGCGCTGTATCGCGATCGCCTCGCCGCGCTGTCGGCGATCCAGTCGCAGCAGGGCATCAATCCGCGCACCGTGGAAGAAGCCGACGTGTTCGCCATCCATCAGGAGGGCGGCTATTCCTGCGTCGAAGTGTTCTTCTTCCGCACCGGGCAGAACTGGGGCAACCGCGCCTACTTCCCGCGCGCGGAGAAGTCGTTCACGCCGGAAGAAGTGCTGGGTTCTTTCCTCGCGCAATTCTACGACGACAAGCCGCCGCCGAAGCTTATCCTGTTGTCGCACGAGATCGAGGAAAGCGCGCTGCTGGCCGACGCGCTCGCGGTCAAGGCCGGATTCAAGGTGGAGGTATCCACCCCCAAGCGCGGCGAGAAGAAAGAGCTGATCGCCCACGCGCTGACCAATGCGCGCGAGGCGCTCGGCCGCAAGCTGAGCGATACCGCAACCCAGAGCCGCCTGCTGCAGGGCATGGCGACGACGCTCGGACTGCCGCAGCCGCCCAGGCGCATCGAGGTTTACGACAACAGCCATATCCAGGGCACCAACGCGGTCGGCGCGATGATCGTGGCGGGGCCGGATGGATTCATCAAAAACCAGTACCGCAAGTTCAACATCAAGTCCGAGGGGCTGACGCCCGGCGACGACTACGCCATGATGCGCGAGGTGCTGGAACGGCGCTTCAAGCGGCTGCTGAAGCCGCCGGAGAGCGACGCCGCCAGGCCGGCGGACGATGATTCGTTCCCGCAATGGCCTGATCTCGTCATCATCGACGGCGGCCGCGGCCAGCTCAACGCCGTGCGGGAAATCTTCCAGGGCCTCGGCCTGACCCAGGTATCGCTGATGGCGGTCGCCAAGGGCCCCGACCGCGACGCCGGACGCGAGACCCTGTTCATGCCGGACCGCGAGGCGATCAAGCTCGAGCCACGCGACCCCGTGCTGTATTTCATCCAGCGACTGCGCGACGAGGCCCACCGGTTCGTGATCGGTTCACATCGCAAACTGCGCAAAAAGGACATCCGGGAAGCCGGCCTGCAGGAAATCCCGGGCATCGGCCCGTCACGCAAACGTGCCTTGCTGCATCATTTTGGAACGCTGAAGGAGATCGAGAGGGCCTCGATCGCCGACCTCGGCAAGGTTCCGGGCGTCAGCGCCGAAAGTGCCCGCAAGATTTTCGAGTTTTTTCATGCGCAGCCGGGTTAAAGGGAATGCGGGTTTCACATGGGCGTCGCCTGCGACAGATGATCTAGGCCCGCACGGTTGACCTTCACGCTCCAGCGGTATTGGTAAGACGGATGAACATTGCGACCACCAGGGGACAAACCAAGAGTCTGTCCCTGCCGAATATCCTGACCTACGCGCGCATCGCCGCCATTCCGGTGGTGGTCGGCTGCATCTACTGGCAATCCATCATGGATGGCCCGCTGTGGCTGCGCTGGGTGGCGCTGGCGGTCTTTCTCGCCGCGGCAGTCACCGACTATCTCGATGGCTACTATGCACGAATCTGGGACCAGCAATCGGCATTCGGCCGCATGCTCGATCCGATCGCCGACAAGTTGTTGGTAGCATCCTGCCTCCTGATGCTTGCGGCCGACGGCAGCATCAATCGCTGGACGCTGTGGGCGGCGTTCGTGATCCTGTGCCGCGAAATCCTGGTTTCGGGTCTGCGCGAATACCTCGCCGCGCTGCGGGTCAGCGTACCCGTGACCCAGCTCGCGAAATGGAAGACCACGGTGCAACTGGTGGCGATCGGCTTCCTGATCGCCGGTGAGGCCGGCGAGGCGATACTGCCCTGGACCACGCTGATCGGCATCATCCTGTTGTGGATATCGGCGCTTGTCACGATCTACACCGGCTGGGACTATTTCCGCGCCGGCATCCATCATCTCATCAAGGAGGATGAGGGATGAAGGTCAAGTATTTCGCCTGGGTGCGCGAGCGGATCGGACTAGCCGAGGAAACCGTCGAACCGCCGGCGGACGTGCGCACGGTGAGCGACCTGATCGGCTGGCTCTCCAGCCGCGGCGAGAGCTATGCCTACGCCTTCGAGAGGCCAAAGGTGATCCGGGCTGCGATCGACCACAGCCATGTCAAACTGGATGCTGCGATTTCAGGCGCCCGCGAGATTGCATTCTTCCCGCCGATGACCGGCGGCTGACCAACCCATGTCCGTCACGGCGACCATTCGCATCCAGGAAGCCGATTTCGACGTCGCGCAGGAAATCGCCGCGCTGAGCAAGGGCCGTACCGATGTCGGCGCGGTCGTCTCCTTCAGCGGCATCTGCCGTGGCGACGACAATGGCGAAGCGATCGCCGCGCTGACGCTCGAGCACTACCCGGGCATGGCGGAAGCGGAAATCGGCCGCCACGCCGATGAGGCGCTGTCGCGCTGGCCGCTGCAGGGCCTCACCGTCATTCATCGCTTCGGCCGCATCGTACCAGGCGAGAACATCGTGCTGGTCGTGACTGCTTCGTCGCACCGGCAGGCAGCCTTCGAGGCCGCGGAATTCCTGATGGACTACCTCAAGACCAATGCGCCGTTCTGGAAGCGCGAAGAAAGCCCGAAAGGTGCAAGCTGGATCGAAGCGCGCGACCATGACGATGCCGCTGCTGCGCGTTGGACCAAATCATGATGGCCAAAGCCCGCAAGCCGACGGCGAAGCGCCGCGGCGCCGCATTGAAATTTCCAAAAGTCGGCGCAGGTGAACTGCTGACGCTGCTGGATTTCGCCCGCTATGGCATGAGCCGCTTCGTCGAGGCCGAACTGGTGTTCGCCCACGGCACCACCGATCCGCTCGCGGAAGCCGCCTTCCTGGTCTGCGAGGCGCTGCATCTTCACCCGGACCAGTTCGAGATCTTTGCGACCGCGCGCGTTACCGCCGCCGAAGGCAAGAAGATCCTCGACTTGTTCGCGCGCCGCGTCACGACGCGAAAACCCGCCGCCTATCTCGTCAACAAGATCTACATGCGGGGCCTGCCCTTCTATGTCGACGAACGCACCATCGTGCCGCGTTCCTTCATCGGCGAATTGCTGGAGCAGCACTTCGGCAGCGACGGCGATGAGGAGGCCGGCTCGCTGATTTCGGATCCGGCTGACGTGGAGCGCGTGCTCGACCTCTGCACCGGCTCGGGCTGCCTCGCCATTCTGGCAAGCCGGAATTTTCCGAACGCCGAAATCGACGCGGTGGATATTTCAAAGGATGCGCTCGAGGTCGCCGCGCGCAACGTCAGCGATTACGGGCTGGGCGATCGCGTGACGCTTCACCGCGGCGATCTGTTCAAGCCGGTGGGTGACAGGCGTTACGACCTGATCATATCCAACCCGCCCTATGTCGATGCGGAAGGCATGGCGAGCCTGCCGCGCGAATGCCGCGCCGAACCCAAGCTTGCCTTCGACGGCGGCGCCGACGGTCTCGACATCGTCAGACGCATCCTCGACGAATCGAGCGCGCACCTGACGCCGCAAGGGGGGCTGCTCTGCGAAATCGGCCGCTGCCGCCCGCAACTGGAGGCCGCCTATCCACAACTGCCGCTGCTCTGGCTCGATAGCGAGGATTCCGAGGGCGAAGTATTCTGGATCGCCGCAGCCGACCTCTGATTTGCGCGGAAATATAACGGCGCGCCGGCGTTCCCGTCTGGCGGCGAAACTGATGGGCTCGCGGCAGCCCAACGCCCCAGACATCGACAAGACATCGAAGAGGCCACCCATGCTGGACAAGAGCCCTCGTTCCAATTCCGTCAACGTGCCGAACGATCTCGCTGCGCACTGGATGCCGTTCACCGCGAACCGTGCGTTCAAGAAGAACCCACGGCTGCTCGCCGGCGCCAAGGACATGCACTACTTCACCGTAGACGGCCGCAAGATCATCGACGGCGCCTCGGGCATGTGGTGCACCAATGCCGGCCACGGCCGCACCGAGATTTCGTCGGCGATCGCGAAGCAGGCCGAGGCGCTGGACTACGCGCCGCCGTTCCAGTTCGGCATCCCGCAGGCGTTTGAGCTCGCCAGCCGCATCGCCGAGCTGGCGCCTGAAGGCCTCGACCACGTGTTCTTCTGCAATTCCGGCTCGGAGGCGGCCGACACCGCGCTCAAGATCGCGCTCGCCTATCACCAGATCAACGGCCAGGGCAGCCGCATCCGCCTGATCGGCCGCGAGCGCGGCTATCATGGCGTCGGCTTTGGCGGAACTTCGGTGGGCGGCATCGTCGGCAACCGAAAACTGTTCGGCTCGCTCCTGACCGGCGTCGACCACCTGCCCGCGACCTACGATCGCGAGAAGCAGGCTTTCAGCAAGGGCGAGCCGGAATACGGCGCGCATTTCGCCGACGAACTAGAGCGTCTCGTCAATCTGCACGGCGCCAACACCATCGCTGCCGTGATCGTCGAGCCGATGGCCGGATCCACCGGCGTGTTGCCGGCGCCGAAGGGCTATCTCAAGCGGCTGCGCGAGATCACGCAGAAGCACGGCATCCTGCTGATCTTCGACGAAGTCATCACCGGCTATGGCCGGCTCGGCTTTGCCTTTGCGGCCGAGCGCTACGGCGTGGTGCCTGATATGTTGACCTTCGCCAAGGGCATCACAAATGGTGCGGCACCGATGGGCGGCGTGCTGGTGCGCGACACCATCCATGACGCTTTCATGAACGGGCCGGAACACGCAGTGGAACTCGCTCACGGGTATACCTATTCAGCCCATCCGCTGGCCTGCGCCGCCGGGCTTGCTACCCTCGACATCTACCGTGACGAAAAGCTGTTCGAGCGCGCGCGTGAACTCGAACCGAAATTCGCCGACGCCGTGATGGCGTTGCGCCAGGAACCGGGCGTGCTGGATATCCGCACCATCGGCCTGACCGCCGGCATCGACCTCGCGCCGCTGGCCGACGCGCCGGGCAAGCGCGGCTTTGCCGGACTGAACAGCGCCTTCCACGACCACGACCTGATGGTACGCGTCGCCGGCGACACGCTGGTCCTGACCCCGCCGTCGATCATCACCGAAGACCAGATCGGTGAGATCATCGAAAAGGTCACCAAGGTGATCCGGGCGACGGCGTAGCGGACCGTTACTCTCGTGTCCCGGCCTTGAGCCGGGACCCACCGCGCCGCAATTTCAGAAGTCTCAGGTGGCTCCCGGCTCTGCGTCGCGTCACTGCGTGCCGCGCCGCGTCCGGGCCACGTGATTGTCATGGTACATCCGGTTCCGGCCGTGTCGAAAGAACACTAGCCGTGCGAATCAACATTGGTGGTAATGTTGCAGCGCTCGGGGGCGCGCGAACATGGATCATGTCTAAACTTGCGCCTTTCCCGGGTGAAGTCAGTTCGGACCTGAGGGCGTAGCGCGCGACATGATTCGCATTTCGACGATTTTCATCGCCATCTGCATGGTGCTGCTCGCAGCATCCCTCGGACTCGTGCTGCATGCGATGGCGGGCTTCAACAGTTCCGAAGCCGCGATCGTGGCGCTGACCGCGCTGACCTTCCTGATCCTCTACAACGCCGTGTCGATGCGGCTGCGCGACCGCTCCGATGTCGGCGGCCAGATCGCCGACCTGTCTCGCGGTACGGCCGACCTCGCGCGCCAGGTCGCCGAGTTCGGCCGCCGGCTCGCTGCCGTCGAAGGCCGGGTGGTGTCGGCGCACTCCGCAGGCGCCGACCGCATCCAGTCCGTGGTGGGCGAGATCAACGAATTGGGCGTCCTGGTCAAGCAACTGGCCGTCTCGGTCGCCAGTCACGACGATTTGCTTTCCGCGGCCGCGGCAACGCCCGCCCCGGCTAGCAGGCCTCGTTCCGAGCCGGCGAACGAAACGACATTCACCCCCGAGCCGGCGCCACCCGCCGTCGCAAGGCCCGTGCCGGTCGCGGCCACAGCGCCGGCGCCCGCCGTCGTCGCAGAGGCCATTGCAGCCTCGCGCAACCAGGCGCAGCTGCTTGCCGCGGTGAAGAACGCCATCGAGGAAAGCCGGCTCGATATCTACCTGCAGCCGATGGTGACGCTGCCCCAGCGCAAGGTGCGGTTCTACGAGGCGGTGACGCGGCTGCGCGACGACCGGGACCAGGTTCTTGCCGCCGACGATTTCATCTCCATCGCCGAAGCCGGCGGGCTGATGGGCAAGATCGATCACATGGTGATGCTGCGCTGTGTCCAGGTGCTGCGCCGCCTGATGGTGCGCAACAAGGATGTCGGCGTGTTCTGCAATGTCTCGGCGACGACGCTGGGCAACCCGACCAACTTCGCGCAATGCCTCGATTTCCTCGAGGCCAATCGCGCACTGGCGCCATCCTTCGTGCTCGAATTCAAGCAGGCGGCATTCCGCCGTTTGGGCCCTGCCGAAACCGAGCATCTCGCCGCGCTTTCGCAGCGTGGTTACCGCTTCTCGATCGACCATGTCACGGATCTGCGGATCGAACCGCGGGAACTTGCCGACCGTGGCGTTCGCTTCATCAAGGTACCGGCGGCGTTGCTGCTGGATCCCAAGCAGAATTCGACCTCCGATATTCATCCCTCCGATCTGTCCGATTTACTCGGCCGCTTCGGCATCGACCTGATCGCCGAGCGGATCGAGGGCGAGCGCGCCGTGGTCGATCTGCTGGACTATGACGTCCGCTTTGGGCAGGGCTTCCTGTTTGCCCCACCGCGGCCGTTGCGGCCCGAGGGGGCATCTGCTACCGGCGGGGCTACTCCGAACAAGGAATCCGGCAGTTCCAATGCTCCGAATGGCTCCAGCACCCCCGTTCTCCTCCCCAACCCCGCCGTCGAGCCCGCCATGCGCGCGACCGGCAATGCCGCGCTGGCGCGCCGCGCCGCCGGACCGGGCTAGCGGACGCCCGAAATCATGACCTCGCTGCGATTTGCCGAAAGGCTGAGCGAGCTCGTCGGCGGCGTCGAGGTCATCCTTTCCGACATCTGGGGCGTGGTGCATAACGGACTCGAGTCGTTTCCCGACGCCTGCCAGGCGCTGCATACCTTCCGCGAGCGCGGCGGCACCGTCATCCTCATCACCAATGCGCCCCGGCCGGCAGACTCGGTACAACGGCAATTGCACAAGCTCGGCGTCGCCGACGAAATCTATGACGCGATCGTCAGTTCCGGCGACCTGACCCGGCACTTCGTCGGCGATCACCCCGGGAAGAAGATGTTCTGGCTCGGTCCGGAGCGCGACAGTTCGATCTATCGCGGCCTCGACGCCGTGATCGCTCCGCTGGAGCAGGCCGACTACATCGTCTGCACCGGCCTGTTCGACGACGAAACCGAATCCGCCGAAGACTACCGCGAGATGATGCTGCAGGCTCGTGAGCGCAAGCTGCCGCTGGTTTGCGCCAACCCTGACATCGTCGTCGAACGCGGCGACCGGCTGATCTACTGCGCGGGCGCAATCGCCGAATTGTATCGCGAACTCGGTGGCGAGGTGATCTTCTACGGCAAGCCGCACCGGCCGATCTATGAACGCGCGATGGCGCTCGCCGCCGAGCGTCGCGGCAGTCCTGCGCCGCTCGATCGCGTGCTGGCGATCGGGGATTCGGTGCGGACCGACCTGACGGGCGCCCACGGCTTCGGAATCGATTGCCTGTTCGTGACCCGCGGCATCCATTCCGAGGATTTCGAGGGCATCGACCAGCTCGACTCAGCCTCGGTCAAGGAACTGTTCGGCCATCCGCCGAAGGCGCTGATGCGGGAATTGCGCTGGTAGCCGAACGAAAAATGCCCGGGATGACCCGGGCATCTAAAATTCCGTTGAGAATTAAACGTCCTACGCCGTCGCCATATCCGGGAAGACCGCCTCGATCTTGGTCTTCAGCGTGGCCGCGTTGAACGGCTTGACGATGTAATTGTTGACGCCGGCCTTCTTGGCCGCGATCACGTTCTCGGTCTTCGATTCCGCCGTGATCATGA